>NZ_DBFNWJ010000036.1:0-90410 GCF_048426865.1 Candidatus Allofournierella merdipullorum | reverse complement strand
GTGATAAGCTGTCTTAACTGCGTATCACTCATGCCAGGATTATGCTTTTTTATAACAGTTGCGCTCATCGTGTCCACTATGGCGTTTGCACCCTGCGCCTGTTTCAGTGCCGTTCCGTTCACATAGATTTCAAGGTCAGCCATCAGCCGGGGGAAATCCGGGTGCGCCGCCAGCTCACACAGCAGGGTATTGTCTATCCTCCCGCTTTTCAGCAGGTCAATCATTTCATCACTCAAACGCAGGTCTGCAAGATCGGCGTTTGGGTGATTTTTCATTTCAGACAGCCCCAGCAGATAATCAGCGGTCACACCGTAAAACTTCGCCAGCCGGATAAGGGCATAGTGGCTGATGTCCTTGAAGTCTTCCGTTTCGTAACTGCCCAGCGCAGACTTGGAAAGCCCGGTCTGCTCCGCAAGCTGCCCCAGCGTCAAGCCACGCTCCACACGTAGGTCTTTTAATCGCTCTTGTATGGATAAAGACATATTCACCCTCCTTGCTAGCTCAACGAAAGAGAAGCCGTTATGCTATGTACTATGCTCATAGCATAACGGCATAGGCATTTACAGTTTTATTTTACCATTTGCTACATCTTCACGAAATTTATCAACAAGCTTCGCTGTCAGCTTGGATTTACCGTAGTGTTCAAGTACAAAAGTACGATAACTTTTTCCATCTACAAGCACATCACTTTTTCTGGTCAACAACCAATTTCCGTTACCTCCTCCCTGTTCTCTAATATTCCAGTCTTTCCCATATCTTTTATAGATTTCATCTTTTTTACCTTGAACAGACATTGATTCGCTTGGAATATAAACAATTTGCATAATAGCTCCTCCTTTATTTTGTGCAAGAAGACCAGAAACCTGAATTTGTCTTTTATCTTTTTTTGATTATATCACAAATCCGAGAGCGTGGAAATAGGGAGTTTTTCAGGCTGATTTCCTACCTCTTGGATATACGGCACAGGCGGTCAAAAAGGTGTAGACTTGGGATAGTTCATCGATGGACAAGCACCTTGGAAACAGAACACGCCAAAGAAAACGGAGGGACGCATGAGCAAAAGACCCTATCAACACCTGCCGCCGCTGGAACACAGGCCGGACGGCTCCCCCTACCGCATAACCCCGCCCCAGAAGAGACGAGCCAGCGGCCTGATACGCCGGGAGTGCTGCAACTGCGAGGACGGAAACTGCCTTGCGCTGGACGATGGCGACACCTGCGCCTGTCCGCAGATGATTTCGTTCTCCGTCTGCTGCAAGTGGTTCCGCTGGGCGGTCTTGCCGCTGGACAGGACGCTGGAAGCGGAGATTTACCGGGACAGGGACTTGAAACGCTGTGCGGAGTGCGGCGGTGTGTTCGTCCCGAAGTCCAACCGGGGCAAATACTGCCCGGACTGCGCCGCCAGAGTTCACAGGCGGCAGAAAACAGAAAGTGAACGGAAAAGGAGGTCTGCTGTGGACAGTTAAGAGCGGGAAAAGCCTTGATTTGCAAGGCTCCGCAAGCCCTCAACCGGGGCGGCTGGTATCATTTATCATTCGCCCCGGAAAACGGGCCTCTAACCGTCCACAAAACACGCTATGACAAACACGATTTATATTCACCAGCCGGAAAAGGCGTTCAGTTTCACCCGGCTCCCCAATTTCCTTTTTGAAGCACCCACATTCCAGCCCTTGAGCAACGAAGCGAAGGTGCTGTATGCCTTTGTCCTGCGCCGGGCGGAGTTGTCCCGGAAGAACGGCTGGGCGGACGAGTACGGGCGGGTCTACCTGTACTACCCCATCTGCGAGGTGGTCGCTTTGCTCCGCTGCGGGCGGCAGAAAGCGGTCAACACCCTGCGGGAGTTGCAGTATGCGGGGCTGGTGGAAATCCAGAAACAGGGCTGTGGAAAACCCAACCGCATTTACCCGAAATCCTATGAAGCGGTTCCAAACACCGACTTCAAGAAATCCGGTTATGGTACGCCGGAGGGCTGAAAACCGTACTTGGCGAGTACGAAAATCAATCCTCTTGAAGTACGGAAATCTGACGGTATATAGAAATACAGAGATTAAAACCATCTATTTACATTCATTCCATTCCAATCCTATCAGAGATATTTTCGGCGGGAAAACCCGCCGGAAAGGAATGGAATGGGGAAAGGAGTTCAATGGCACAACACGCAATTTTGCGATTTGAGAAGCACAAGGGCCACCCGGCGGGGCCGCTGGAAGCCCACCATGAACGGAAAAAGGAGCAGTACGCCAGCAACCCGGACATTGACACCAGCCGGAGCAAGTACAATTTCCACATCGTCAAGCCGGATGGCCGCTACTACCATTTCATTCAGAGCCGCATCGAGCAGGCCAGATGCCGCACCCGCAAGGACAGCACTCGGTTTGTGGACACGCTGATTACCGCCAGCCCGGAGTTTTTCAAGGGCAAGTCCCCAAAGGAGATAGCGGCCTACTTCCAGAGGGCGGCGGACTTCCTCATTGACCGGGTGGGCCGGGAGAACATCGTTTCGGCTATGGTACACATGGATGAAAAAACGCCCCATCTGCACTTGGTCTTTGTGCCGCTGACAAAGGACAACCGCCTGTGCGCCAAAGAAATTATCGGCAACCGGGCCAATCTGACGAAGTGGCAGGACGATTTTCACGCCTGTATGGTGGAGCAGTACCCCGACCTGGAGCGTGGGGAAAGCGCCAGCAAGACGGGCCGGAAGCATATCCCCACCCGGCTGTTCAAACAGGCGGTCAACCTCTCCAAACAGGCGAGGGCCATTGAAGCGGTTCTCTCCGGCATTACCCCGCTGAACGCCGGAAAGAAGAAAGAGGAAGCCCTCTCCATGCTGAAAAAGTGGTTTCCGCAGATGGAGAACTTCTCCGGGCAACTGAAAAAATACAAGGTCACAATCAATGACTTGTTAGCGGAAAATGAAAAGCTGGAAGTCAGGGCAAAGGCCAGCGAAAAAGGCAAGATGAATGACACGATGGAACGGGCGAAGTTAAAAAGCGAACTGGACGATATGCGGCGGCTGGTTGACCGTATCCCGCCGGAGATTTTAGCGGAACTGAAACGGCAACAGCGGCAGCATGGAAAGGAAAGGTGATCTTATAAGTAATATCAGATACAAAAAGGAAATCGAAATCGTGACTTTTCAGGGAAAGGAAATCACACTGGAAAATCTCTCCCCGGTGTTCACGCCGGAACAGGAAGCAGCCAAACGCCGGGAACTGGAACAGCAGCTTTATGAGGTGTTCCGCAAGTACGCCGACAAGCGGGAGAGTGAGGAAGCCGGGACATAAGGTTTTCCAAACCCATCATTGATTTGCGGGGCTGCTGGCGGTATAATAGAACTGTCAGCAGCTCCGTTTCTTTTTTAAGAAAAGGAGCGACAATATGAACAATCGGATAGACGCAATCTATGCAAGACAATCGGTAGACAAAAAGGACAGCATTTCCATTGAAAGCCAGATTGAATTTTGCAAATACGAGTTGAAAGGCGGTAACTGCAAGGAATACACAGACAAAGGGTACAGCGGCAAGAACACAGACCGTCCGAAGTTTCAAGAACTGGTGCGGGACATCAAGCGGGGCTTGATTGCAAAGGTCGTGGTTTACAAGCTCGACCGTATCAGCCGTTCCATTCTGGACTTTGCCAACATGATGGAGCTGTTCCAGCAGTACAATGTGGAGTTTGTGTCCTCTACGGAAAAGTTTGATACCTCCACGCCGATGGGACGGGCCATGCTGAATATCTGTATCGTGTTCGCCCAGCTTGAACGGGAAACGATACAGAAGCGGGTAACGGACGCTTACTACTCCCGCAGTCAGCGGGGCTTTAAGATGGGCGGGAAAGCCCCTTACGGCTTCCATACGGAGCCTATCAAGATGGACGGTATCAACACAAAGAAGCTGGTGGTAAACCCGGAGGAAGCGGCCAATATCCGGCTGATGTTTGAGATGTACGCCCAGCCCACAACTTCCTACGGGGACATTACCCGGTACTTTGCCGAACAGGGGATTTTGTTCCATGGCAAAGAGCTGATACGCCCCACGCTGGCGCAGATGTTACGCAATCCTGTCTATGTGCAGGCAGACCTTGATGTGTACGAATTTTTCAAAAGTCAAGGTACAGTCATTGTCAATGACGTTGCCGATTTTACGGGCATGAACGGCTGCTATCTGTATCAAGGGCGAGATGTAAAGGCCAGCAAGAAAAACGACTTAAAAGACCAAATGCTGGTACTGGCTCCCCATGAGGGTATCGTCCCCTCCGACACCTGGCTGACCTGCCGCAAGAAGCTGATGAACAACATGAAAATCCAGTCTGCCCGGAAAGCCACCCACACATGGCTGGCAGGAAAAATCAAGTGCGGGAATTGCGGGTATGCTCTTATGAGTATCTACAATCCCTCCGGCAAACAGTATCTCCGCTGCACGAAACGGCTGGACAATAAAAGCTGTCCTGGCTGTGGGAAAATCATCACTTCGGAACTGGAAGCGGTTGTTTATCAGCAGATGGTAAAGAAGCTGGCAAGCTACAAGACGCTGACAGGAAAAAAGAAAGCGGCAAAGGCAAACCCGAAAATCACCGCCCTGCAAGTGGAACTTGCCCATGTAGACAGCGAGATTGAAAAGCTGGTGGACAGTCTGACGGGGGCAAACAATGTCCTGTTCTCCTATGTGAATGTGAAGATAGCGGAACTGGACGGGCGCAAGCAGGAACTTCTGGCAAGGATAGCGGAGTTGACTGTGGAGGCCATCAGCCCGGAACAGGTCAGCCAGATTTCCGGCTACCTCGATACCTGGGAGAATGTATCTTTTGATGACAAGCGGCGTGTGGTGGATTTGATGATCACCACCATAGCCGCCACAAGCGACAGCTTGAACATCACATGGAAAATCTGACTGGCGGCACCCCTCCCGTCAGATACCTACCCTGTGTAGTCCCTTGTAAACTGTACTTTATTTGTATGCAAAACAAAGGCGCCCTTCCACCGCCCGAAAGCGGTGAAAGGGCGCCTTTTCAGTTCAATGGTCAGAGGCTGCTTAATTTCAGCTGAAGATGTTGATAAGGATACCGGCCGCCACAGCGCTGCCGATCACGCCGGCCACGTTGGGGCCCATGGCGTGCATCAGCAGGAAGTTGGTGGGATTCTCGGCCTGGCCCACCTTCTGGGACACACGGGCCGCCATGGGAACGGCGGACACACCGGCGGAACCGATCAGGGGGTTCACCTGGCCGTGGGTGGCCCAGCACATCAGCTTGCCGAGCAGAACGCCGCCGGCAGTGCCGAAGGAGAAAGCCAGCAGGCCCAGCACGATGATGAGCACGGTGCGGGCGTTCAGGAAGGTGTTGGCGCTGGTGGTGCAACCGACAGACAGGCCCAGGAAGATAGTGATGATGTTCATCAGCTCGTTGCCCGCGGTACGGTTGATGCGGTCCACAACGCCGGACTCCTTCATCAGGTTGCCCAGCATGAGCATGCCGATCAGCACGGCCGAGTCAGGCAGGATGAGGCTGATGATGATGGTGCACATGATCGGGAAGATGATCTTCTCGGTCTTGGAAACAGTGCGCAGCTGCTTCATCACGATGCTGCGCTCCTTTTTGGTGGTGAGCGCCTTCATGATGGGCGGCTGAATGACCGGCACCAGCGCCATGTAGCTGTAGGCAGCCACGGCGATGGAGCCCAGCAGGCCCGCCGCCAGAATACTGGTCACGTAGATAGCCGTGGGGCCGTCCGCGCCGCCGATGATGGCGATGGCCGCCGCCTCGGGGCCGGTGAACGGATCGATGGGCGCAAAGCCCAGCAGCTCCGCCAGGAAGTTGTAGGGAATATGCACGAACTTCGCCATGAAGTAGGTGGCGAAGATGCCCAGCTGGGCCGCCGCACCCAGAAGCAGGCTCTTGGGGTTGGAGATCAGGGGGCCGAAGTCGGTCATGGTGCCGATGCCCAGGAAGATCAGCGGCGGATAGATGCCCAGCTTGACGCCGAGATACAGCATATCGGCCAGACCGCCGTTGTGCAGGATCTCACTGAACATGGGGTAAAGGCTGGGGTCCGCCCCTTCGGGCGCGATGAAATATTGCATGTGGATGATGCCGCTGCCGGGCAGGTTGGCCATCAGCATGCCGAACGCGATGGGAAGAAGCAGCAGAGGCTCGAATTCCTTCACAATGGCGAGATACAGCAGCAGGCAGGCCACCACGATCATGAGCAGATAGCGCCAGTCCTCGGCGATGCCCATAAAGCCGGAGTTTTCCCAGATGCTGACAAGGGTATCAAAAAAAGCACTCATGGTTCCACCCCTCCCTTAAAACGGTTCCGTGCCGCTCTTGACGCCGGCGGCGCCCCAGCTGCTGCGGCCCGCGCGCTTGACTGCGCGAAGCGTATACTTGCCGCCGCTGGCCGCCGCGACAGCAGCCGCGATCACCGCAACGATCTCTTCACTGATGCCCTCTTCCACAACAGGCGGGGCCTCCATGGGTTCCTGCAGCTGCACCGGCTGCGGCTGGCTTTTTACCGCCGCCTCCGAGGCCGCTTTCTGTTTTTTGGCATTCAGTGCGTCGAACAGCTTGCCTTGCAGATTAATGATCAGAGTAAGCAGGATCAGCACCAGAAAAACCAGGGAAATACCGGTCCCCGCGACTACGAGAACCGACGGTTCCGCCGTTTGCGCAGCACCCGCCGCAAGCAGAACTGCATTCATTGGATGGCCCCCTTTTCCAAAAGCTCAATTTTCGTCTTTTACATTATACAGAAAACCGCCCCCCGTTTCAAGGTCAGAAACCGGGTTTTGTTAAAATAATAGCATTTGTACAAATTTCAAAAGCAAAAAGGAACGCCCGGCTGCAAAGCACGTTTCTGCAGCCGGGCGTTTGATTTATCTGTGACCCAAACGGGGCGTGGCGTCCACGAAACCGCTCTCCAACTGGTCGCCGATCTCAAGGCACCGTGCAGTGCCCAGGGCCACACAGTTGATGGGATCGTCCGCGACCCGCACCTTCACCTTGAGCTGCTGGGCGAGGTATTCGTCCAGACCTTTCAGCATGGCGCCGCCGCCGGTGAGCACAACACCCGCGGAATAGATATCGCCTGCCAGCTCCGGCGGGGTACGCTCCAGCACCTGGTGTGCCGCAACAGCGATCTGTTCCGCCAGAGGCATGATCGCCTCATACAAATCTTCCGTGGTGACGGTGAGGCGCTGGGGCAGCCCGGTGAGCAGGCTGCGTCCCTTCACCTCCAGCTCGGCGGTAAAATCGCAGGGGCGGCAGCAGGCAACCTGCTTTTTCAGCTCCTCCGCCGTGCGCAGGCCGATGGCCACGTTGAATTTGAGGCGGGCGTATTTCTGGATCTCGTCGTCAAAGGTATTGCCCGCGATCTTCACGCTGGTGGACTTCACCTTGCCGCCCAGACTGATGACCGCGATGTCGGTGGTGCCGCCGCCGATGTCCACCACCATGTGGCCTTCCGGCTTGAGGATGTCGATGCCGCAACCCAGCGCGGCGGCGATGGGCTCGTCAATGAGGAACACCTGCCGGGCGCCGGCGGCCACCACGGCCTCCACCACGGCGTCACTCTCGATGCCGGTGATGGCGGCGGGCACGCAAACTGCCACCCGGGGCTTGATGAGTTTGGAATCGTAGACCTTGTTCACGAAGCGGCAGATCAGCTCCTTCGTGAGGGTGTGGTTGGAGATCACGCCGTCCTTCAGCGGACGTGTGGCAAGGATATAGTTGGGGGTACGCCCCACCATGGCCAGCGCATCGTCGCCCACCGCCAGGACCTGGTCCTTGCGGGTGTCCACTGCCACCACGCTGGGCTGGTTCAAAATCACGCCTTTGCCTTCCATGGCAATGATGATGGTCGTGGTGCCGAGGTCGATGCCGATATCATACTGCGCCATAACTCACACTTCGCTTTCTTTTGTGATACGCCTATTATATAAGAACGACAAATACCCGTTCCTGTTTTCCTTATTATCGTTCGGTGTTGGCTGCTGTCACAGCGAACACTTCCAGCGCGCCGGCTTTCATCAGTGCTGCGGCGCAACAGCTGACGGTGGCGCCGGTGGTGATCACATCATCCACCAGCAGGATGCGCCTGCCTTCCACAAGGCGGGCGTCCCGGACCTGAAACCCCCCGCTGAGGTTTTGCAGGCGCTGGGCGGCGCTCAGTCCCTTTTGGGTATGGGTGGCACGGCACTTGCGCAGCGCGTGCGGCTGCAGCGGTGCGTTCAGAGCCTGTGCCAGAGGCCGCGCCAGCAGTTCCGGCGGGTTGTATCCCCGGGCATGGCCGGAAGCCGGCACCGGCACCACCAGATCAAAGCGGGCCAGCGGCGGCGCGCCATTAAAAATTATTATACCATGCCGGACAACGTAATTACAACCGAAAACCGCCCGCGCCATCTCCGCGCCCAAGGTCTCACCGTAGCAGGCGCGGCCTCCGTTTTTGAACCGGAGGATCGCCCGGCGCACACAGCCGTCGTAGCGCCAGACCGCGGCTGCTCCCGATACATCCCGCAGGATGTGCTCGCTGGCAGGCAGCCGTGGAATTGTCCGCCGCAGTCTGGCAAGCTCGGCAGCACAGTCCGGGCAGTCCGGCAGCCAGCCCAGCACCCGGTCGCAAAACGGGCAGCGGCGGGGATAGGCCAGCGCCGCCGCCACACGAAAGATCCGAGTCGGCCTCACAGCGCGGCCCCCTCGTTCAACAGAGAGCACAGGCAGCTGTAACGCATGTTCTGGCGCACATTCTCCACCATGGCACCCAGCACCGGCATCCCACCGGTGAGAACGCAAAGCTTCTTTGCTCGGGTGACTCCGGTATACAACAGATTCCGGTAGCACAGCTGCCGGGGCACGTCGCTCACCGGCATGACCACCGCCGTGAATTCCGTGCCCTGGCTTTTGTGGACGGTGATGGCATAGGCAATTTCCAGTTCGGGGATGGTGTCCGGCCCGTAGGTCAGTTTTCGGTCCTCCATCTGCACCAGCAGGGTGCGCTGCTGGGCATCCACCTGAAGGATAACGCCCATATCGCCGTTGAAAGCGCCCACGCCGGATTCGCCGCCGTCCCGCTCATAAGGAATGAGGTAATCGTTGCGCACCTGCATCACCTTATCCCCCTGGCGGAACAGCCGGCCGCCCAGTTCCAGTTCGGCCTTGTCCCTTGCTGGGGGATTGAGCAGCTGCTGCAGCCGGGGATTCAGCGCGGCGGTGCCCACCGGCCCCTTTTTGGTGGGGCAGAGCACCTGGATGTCCCGCACCGGGTCAAAGCCGTAGCTTGCGGGCAGGCGCCGGCTCACCAGATCGCATACCAGCTGCTGGCACTCCATGCCGCCGGCGGGCAGAAAGAAGAAATCACTGTCCCGCCCGCCCCTCTGAGGAAGCTGGCCGTGGACGATGCGGTGGGCGTTCTCCACGATGAGGCTCTGGGCGGACTGGCGGAAGATGTGTTCCAAACGCACGGTGGGCACCACGCCGCTCTGGATGACCTCGCCCAGAACGTTGCCCGGCCCCACGCTGGGCAGCTGGTCGGCGTCGCCCACCATGATGATGCGGCAGCCGTGGCGCAGCGCCGCCAGCAGGCTCTGGAACAGCTTCACGTCCACCATGCTCATCTCGTCCAGCACCACCACGTCGCACTTGAGCAGGTTCTTTTCGTTGTGGATAAAGCGCAAAAGACGACTCTGGGGGTCGTAGTCCACCTCCAGCAGGCGGTGAATGGTCTGGGCCTTCTGCCCCGTCAGCTCCGACATGCGCTTGGCAGCGCGCCCCGTGGGCGCGCAGAGAGCCACCCGCTGGCCGCTGCTCTGCAGCAGCGAGAGGATGGCGTTCACGGTAGTGGTCTTGCCGGTGCCCGGCCCGCCGGTGAGCACCATCACACTGCTGCCCATGGCCGTGCGGATGGCCAGACGCTGTTCCGGCGCATAGGCAAAGCCCTGCGCCCGTTCCAAAATCTCGATGCTGCGGTCCACGTCCGGCGGCAGCGGCACCGGGTGGCGGCTGAGTTCCCACAGCCGGGCCGCGATGTCTGTCTCGGCGCTCAAAAGGTCCGGCAGGCAGATAAACTCCCCGTCGGGCCGGGTATAGCTTTTTACTTCCCCCTCGTCCAGCTGGCGGTCCAGTTCCGATTCCACCTGCTCCGGCTCCACTCCCAGAAAGCGGGCGGTGGCCTCCACCAGCTTTTCCCGAGGCAGGCAGGTGTGGCCGTTGCCGGCGTTGTGGCGCAGGGCGTAGAGCAGCCCGGCCCACACTCGCAGCGAACCCGCCGGGTCCAGCTGCAGTTCGGCGGCGATGGCGTCCACCTGGCGGAAGGTCATGTGCAGCGGCTCGCCGCACAGGATATAGGGATTGCGGTTGATCTCCTCCACCGTCTGCGGGCCAAAATGGCGGTAGGCCTCCACCGCCCGGACGGGCGAAACGCCGAAGCGGGACAGGTAAGCCACCGCCTCCCGCACGCCGAACATCCGTTTGAATTCGGTGGAGATGGCTTTCGCCTTTTCGGGGGTGATGCCCCGCAGTTCGGTGAGGCGCAGAGGGTCGTTGGCGATCACTTCCAGACAGTCGGCCCCGAAGCGCTCCACGATCTTTTTCGCGGTGGCGGGCCCGATGTAGGGCAGCGCCCCGCTGGAGAGATAGGCCAGTGTCGCCGCCAGGTCCTGGGGCATGCTCGCTTCGCAGCTTTCCGCTTTGAACTGCGGGCCGTGGGCGGGATGGGTCTCGAACCGGCCGTAAAGGGTAACGCTCTCCCCCGCGTTCACCTCGCCAACGGTGCCTGTGACCACGTGCAGCTCGCCGCCGGCGTTGACCTCGAACACCGCGTATCCGGTGTCGCGGTTCTCAAAGATCACATGCTCCACAACGCCTTCCATGCGCAGAAGTTCCTCGCCGCGGTCTGTCTCCATGGCACAAGCGCCCCCTTCCCTTTTGGCAGTTACAGCTATTATATCGCTTTTACGAGCTGATGGGAAGTGGCTCAGCCCGCCGGGCGGGTCAGGGCGTACTCCTCGCCGAACATCAGGTCGTACTGCAGCAGCCAGTGGTTCTGGAACCACTGTTCCTGTTCCTCGGTGAGGTCGGCGTCGGTGGCCGTGCCGTCGGGCAGGATGGTCACGCCCAGCGTGCGGCTGCGGTAAGCGGAGAGCTGATTTGCCAGATAGCGGAACATGGGCGGCTCTTCCAGGCCGTAGAGCTCCATCAGCACAGGGCTGATCTGATAGGCGGCCACGGTGCCCAGGTCCACCTTGCCGTCCCAATAGTTGCTCCAGATGAGCAGCGGCATCTGGTGGAGCTCGGGGCTCTCACTGTCCGCCCCGGAGGCGTAGCCGGTGGCGGTGTAGACTTCATAGCCGCTGCCGATGGGGTTGTAGTGGTCGCCCCAGAACACTAGGATGGTGGGCTCGTCCACCTGGCTGAAGTAGTCGGTGAGGGTGCCCAGCATGGCGTCCGCCTCCCGCACGCCGGTGGCGAAGTCCTGCAATGGGCCGAGGGTGCTCTCACTGATGCCCTCCGGCGCCTCCAGGATGCCCACAAGCTCCTCCTCGGGGTAGTTGTTCTTGTTGTAGCTGGTGTGGTTCTGCATGGTGACGGCGTGCATGAACAGGGGCTTGTCCTTGTCCCGTTCCTCGTATTCCTGAATGATGCGCCGGGCCATTTCCGCGTCGGTCACAAGGCCGCCGGACCACTCGGTATCCCGCTTTCTTTCGGGATTTTCAAAATCCTCCAGCGAGATGAACTCGTCAAAGCCGAGGTTCGGATAGGCGGTGTTGCGGCTCCAGAACTTGGCATAATAGCAATGGACGGCCTGGGTGGCATAGCCCTGGTCCTTTAAGTACGAGGCGATGGAGAACATGGGCCGGGTCACATGCTGCTGGAAGGGCTTGCAGCCTGCGGGCAGGAACTCCACCGAGAAGCCGGTGAGGGCCTCGAACTCCACGTCGCAGGTGCCGCCGCCAAAGCTGGGGCTGTAAGCCTTGCCATAGGCGGAAGTCTCCATCAGCCGGTGGAGGTTCGGCGTGACCGACTGGTCAAAGACCACGCCGTACTGCACCAGTTCCTGCACGTCCCAGAAAGACTCGTCCATAATAAAAATGATGTTGGGCTGCTTGACCTGTCCGTCTCCTTCCTCGGCGTAGCTGCCCTCAAACACCGGAGCTACGTTCTGGTTGTAAGCCTGCGCCACCGTCTCGTTCACAGTCTCTTCGCTGTAGCCTTCCGGCTCGTCCACCTCGAGATTCTGGATGTTCGTCAGAAATCCTGCAATGACCCCGTAGTTGCGGTAGTAGCGGTTCTGCATCCACATATCCGGCACGATGCCCACCAGCCGGGAGCCGGTGGGGCTGAGGAAGACCAGAAAGAGCAACGCGAGCCCGCCCGCGCCGGGCACGGCCCAGGAGAGGATGAACTGCCACAGCGCGCCCTTGTTCGGCCGGGGCACAAGGCAGGCAAAAACGGTCAGCGCCAGCAGGATGAGGGCGCTGACCCACATGGAGGTCTGCAGTTCCAGGCCCGCTTTGCCCACCACGTCGGCGGCCTCCGCGCTCTGGGAAAGGTCCCACGGGAAGAACGGCTCGCCCCGCAGCTTCAGTTTGAAGTAGGTCACGGTGGCAGGGATACACCCGCCCGCACCGCACACCAGCACCGCAAGCCCCGGCAGCCGGGTCAGGTTCGCCAGGAACAGATAGGTGCACAAAATAAGCAGCCAGCTGCAGGCAAAGCTGCCGAAATGCGCCAGGAAATTGTCGGTCCAGAAGGACTCGCTCAAAGCTCCCCGGTGGATCCACTCGGTGCACAACAGGGTGACGGTGGCCGTGATGGGGGCCAGCAGCCACCAGAAAATGGAAAGTTTCGCCCGCCAGGGCGCTCTTTGTTTCAACGTCTGCAAGAGTCTTTCTTCCTCCCCAAAAAGTTTTGCCGCCGTGGCTCATTCCAGCAGCCGCGTCCAGAACCCGCCGCGGGGTTTTGGCGCGCCGGAGGGCAGCTGCGTGCGCACAAGGATCACGTCCGCACCCACCGTCTCGATCTCCTGCCACGGGATAAACACATCCTCCTGCCGGCCCAGCAGTCCGAACAGCCGGGGCCGCCCCAACAGGATGAGCCCCTCGAGGGCGGCGGTCCGGGGATCGAAGCGAAGATCGTCCACCCGGCCGAGGTTCGCCCCCAGCGGCACCTGGATCACATCCTTCCTGCACAGCTCGCTCAGGGTCATGGATCTCCCCTTTCCGGGCCGTTTCGACGGGATGCTTCCGCTATACTAAACGATGCTGGCCCCCGTCCTATTGCAACAGCCCACAGTTTCCCTGTTGAAAAGATATGTGTCCGGTTTTGTATTTTAGCACAAAATAGTGTATAATGAATGAAACTTGTCAAATTCCTCGGGAGGATATGCCCCATGTATAAAAACATCGTGTTCGATCTGGGCGGCGTTGTGGTGGACTTTGCGCCCCACGATTTCCTGCTGGACCGCTTTTACGACGAGACTGTGGAGTCCAAGGTGTTCGACATCACCTTTGGCAGCGTGGAGTGGCGTCAGTTGGACGCCGGCGAACTGGACCGGGAAGCCGGCAATGCCGCCATGCTCCAGAAAGCCGCCGAGGCGGGCTGCGCCTTTGAGGTGCAGAGCGTGCTGGACGACTGGTATCGTATGCTCAAGACCCGCCGCCGGACGGTGGACGTGATGAAGCGGCTGAAAAAGATGGGCTTTTCGCTATATTACCTCTCCAACATCCCCTGGGACGTTTACGAGGAAATGCAGCAGCGGGATTTTTGGCCGCTGTTTGAGGGCGGCGTTGCCTCCTGCGAGGCGGGCACCAACAAGCCCGATCCCCGCATCTTCCAGCTGCTAATCGAGCGCTACAACCTTGTCTGCGGCGAGACCATCTTTGTGGACGACAACAAGCTGAACACCACCGCCGCCTACGACCTGGGCATCACCGGCATCCACTACAAGGGCGGCGCGTCCTTCCTGCGGGCGCTGAACGCCTGCGGCATCCCCATCAAAGAACACCTGCTCTGGTAACAGCGTTTTCTCCCCCGTGCTGACCGCACGGGGGATTTTTTTGTTCCGGCCGCCGGCCGGCCCCGCACCCAGCTTTTGACAGTCTTTTCCACTTCCTCGCGCTACACTGGTAGCCGGGAGGTGGGGCCGTGAAGGTGGTTGTCTATCTGGATATCCTGCTGGTGACGAATTTCATCGCAGGGTATTTTCTTTTGCGGGCGGCGGGCCGGCTGGCGGGTGCGTCCTGCCCCGCCCTGCGGGCGCTGGCGGGGGCTGGCGTGGCAGCGGCCAGCACGCTGATCCTTCTTGCGCCCGCCCTGCCTGCGCCGCTGGGCTTTTGTTACAAGCTGGCCAGCGCCGCGCTGGTCACACTGGCCGCCTTCGGCTGGCACGGGCCACGACCCTTCCTGCGGGCGGGGGCGTGGTTTTTTGCCCTCAATCTGGGCCTTGCGGGCCTGGCGCTGCTGGGGCTGCAGCGGGGCGGGATGAACGGCGTGCGGGTGCACAATCTCACGGTGTATGTTGATCTGTCGCCGGTAACGCTGGTGCTCTCGGTGCTGGCGGTGTATCTGGCGGTACGGCTGGTGCTGCTGGTATTCGGCCCGCCCGCCGGCCAGGAACCCTGGCAGCTGGAACTGCGCCTTGCCGGGCACACGGTGCGGATGCAGGCTTACTACGACACCGGCTTTTTCCTGCGGGACCCTGTGGGCGGCCGCCAGACTCTTCTTATAAGCTGGCCGGGAGTGGAACATCAGCTGCCGGGCGAAGTGAACGATTTTCTCCGGGGGTATTTTTCCGGTGAGAGCCCGCTGCCGCCCAAAGGGTTAAGGCTGCATCTGGTACCCTGCACCGGGGCGCTGGGCACCGCCGTGCTGCCGGGTCTGAACGCCGACGAGGCCCGCCTGACGGGGCCGGAGCACGCCCTCAGCATTCGAAACGTAACGGCGGTATTCACCGCCGAGCCTTTACAGGACGGGCAGTTCCAGGCGCTGTTCGGCCGGGAATTTCTCATGGACGCGACAGAAAGGAGGTCCAGCGCATGCACTTAAATCTTTTCCGCCGCCTTACGGCCGGGCTGCGCCGGCTGCTGGCATGGCTGCGGCTGCCCGGCGGCATCTATTACATCGGCGGGCCGGAGGCGCTGCCGCCGCCCCTGACCCCCGAAGAGGAAAAGCTGGTGTTTCAGGGGCTGGAAGAAGGCCGCCAGAGCTGCCGGGACATCCTCATCACCCACAACCTGCGGCTGGTGGTGTACATCGCCCGCAAATTTGAGAGCAGCGGCATTGCCGTGGAGGACATCATCTCCATCGGCACCATCGGGCTCATCAAGGCGGTGAACACCTTTGTGCCCGCGAAAAACATCAAGCTGGCCACCTACGCCAGCCGCTGCATTGAAAACGAGATTTTGATGTTCCTGCGCAAGAGCAGCAACCGCCGCCAGGAGACCAGCATCGACGAGCCGCTGAACACCGACGGCGAGGGCAATGAGCTGCTGCTGTCCGACGTGCTGGGCACCGACCAGAACCAGATCAGCGCCCAGCTGGAGCAGGACGCGGAAAAGGACATGCTGCTGGAGGCGGTAGACCGGCTGGCGCCCCGGGAAAAGCAGATCATGCAGATGCGCTTCGGCCTTTTGGACGGCGTGGAGCACACCCAGAAAGAGGTGGCCGACGAGATCGGCATCTCCCAAAGCTACATCTCCCGGCTGGAAAAGCGCATCATCGCCCGGCTGCGCCGGGAACTGGAAAAGATGTGCTGAAACGAAAAGAGCAGGGCCCCGCCGCGCTTGTTCGCGCGGCGGAGGCCCTGCTTCTTTTTCTCAGGCCGTTTTGCTCTCCACCATTTCAGTCCCCTGCACGAACAGCGGCATCATACCGCCCCGCAGGCCCATCTCACTGTCCGGCAGGACCAGCAGATAATCAAAGCCGTTTTTCGTCCAGCGCAGCATCGCCGCGCCGCCCTCATTCTGGCTGATGTTCACCCGGGTATCCCGATGATACAGGGTCACCTGCTCCCGGAAGATCTGCTCAAAGTCCCCCTCCCGCAGATCAGCCCCCGCCCGGCCCACCCGCAGAATCAGTTTCCACTGAGGCTCAACGTTGTATTCCAGCTGAGCCACCGCGCCCCCCAGCAGGAAGATGCGTTCCAGCCGGACGATGTCGCTTTCGGGCAGGCTGCGGGCCCGGAACCCCGCGCGGCGCCCGAAGTCCGGCCGGGCGTATTCGTACGTTCCCGTGCGGCGGGAATACAGCAGCGCCGCGATCACCGTGATGAGCACCGACGCCAGCAGCACGCCGCCCAGAGCCAGCGCTGCCAGGATACGAACCTCCATACAAGATCACTCCCTCTCTTCCCCACTGTATGCGCGCCGCCCCCATATGTGCGGCCAGCTTTTACCAGCCGGCGGGCTGTTTGCCCGGCGCGGCGGCAGGCCATACTTCTGGCATGCCATGGGGGGAGCGTGACCATCTTTGTATTACGGCAAGGTCGAGATCTGCGGCGTGAACACCGCAAAACTTCCGGTGCTCACCGAAAAGGAAAAGACCGCCCTGCTTCGGGCGGCCCGCGCGGGCGACCAGGAGGCGCGGCAGCGGATGATCCAGGGGAATCTGCGTCTGGTGCTGAGCGTGGTACAGAAATTCGTGGGCCGGGGCGAGAGCATGGACGATCTGTTTCAGGTGGGGTGCATCGGGCTCATCAAGGCCATCGATCACTTTGACCCGGACCTGAACGTGCGGTTTTCCACCTATGGGGTGCCCATGATCGTGGGCGAGATACGCCGCTTTCTGCGGGACAACAACGCCGTGCGGGTATCCCGTTCGGTGCGGGACATCGCCTACCGGGCCATGCAGGCCAAGGAGCAGCTGCAAAAGGAGCTGAACCGGGAACCACACATGGACGAAATAGCCCAGCAGGTGCAGCTGCCCACGGCCACCGTGACCCTGGCGCTGGAGAGCGTGGTGGACCCGGTAAGCCTGTACGAGCCGGTGTACAGCGACGAGGGCGACACCATCTATGTGATGGACCAGCTGGGGGACGGCGGCGGCGAAGACAGCTGGATCAGCGGCATCATGTTCAAAGACACGGTGCAGGCTTTGAGCGAGCGGGAGAAGAAAATCATGGCGCTGCGCTATCTCTCGGGCAAGACCCAGGTGGAGGTGGCAAAGGAAATCGGCATCAGCCAGGCCCAGGTGAGCCGCCTGGAAAAGAATGCTTTGGGCCGCATCAAAGGCAAATTATAAGACAAACAGAAAGCCCCCGGCGCTTTGCGCCGGGGGCTTCTCATTTGCTTATTATTTCAGTTCCACCACGGTCACGCCGGCCTCGCCCTCGCCGTAGCGGCCAAGGCGGAAACTCTTGACGTTCTTGTGGCCCCGCAGGTGCTGATGGATGGCATTACGCAGCGCGCCGGTGCCCTTGCCGTGGATGAGGTAGATCATGGTCTGGCCGTTCATCACCGCGTGGTCGATGAACTGGTCGGTCTCCATGAGGGCTTCCTCCACGGTCATGCCCAGCAGGTTGATCTCCATGCTGGCAGCGCGCTCCACCCGCTGCACGGTGGTACTGCGGGGCGCGGGAGCGGTGCGGCCGCCCTTTTTCTGGGGTTTTTGCAGCTTGTCCGGCGCTTTGAGCCCGGAAAGGGGCACCTTGGTCTTGATGATGCCGGCGCGCACCTCCACCATGCCGTTCCGATCCGGCAGAGCGGTGACGATGGCCGCCTGGTCATACTCGGCGATGACCACCTCCTGACCCACGCGCACCTCCTTCAGCGGCACGAACTGGCGCACGGGGTTGTGGGCCACGTCGCTCTTGGTGAACAGGCGCTCGGCGTCCTTGCGGGCGATCTCCCTGGCGCGGGCGGCCCGCTGGGCGGCGGACTGCTTATCGTCCTTCTGCAATTTGTGCAGCTCGTCGGTGAGGGCGTAAGCCTCGGCCTGCACCTGCTGGGTCATCTGCCTGGCCTTGAGGCGGGCGGCTTCCAGTTCGGTCTCGCCCTGGCGCACCAGCGCGTCGCACTTCTCCCGGGCCTTTTCCAGCATTTTCTCCGCTTCGGCTTTGGCCTTTTCCGCCTCGTTCTGGCTCTCTTTCAGCTGTAGTTTCAAATCGTCCAGCTGGGCCAGCACATCGTCCAGCCGCTTATCGTCACTGGTAAGGTGGGTCTGGGCCCGCTGGATGACCCGGGCGGGCAGGCCCAGCTTTTCGCTGATGAGGAAGGCGTTGGACTTGCCCGGCACGCCCACGCTGAGCTTATAGGTGGGGCGCAGGCTCTCCACGTCAAACTCGCAGCTGGCATTCACCACGCCCGCCGTCTCCAGCGCGAACACCTTCAGCTCGGAATAGTGGGTGGTGGCCATGACCAGCGCGCCCTGGATGCGCAGCTGTTCAATGATGCTCACCGCCAGCGCCGCGCCCTCGGCAGGGTCGGTTCCGGCGCCCAGCTCGTCCAGCAGCACAAGGCTGCCCTTGAAGGCATTGTCCAGGATGCCGGTGATTTTTTTCATGTGGCCGGAGAAGGTGGACAGGCTCTGCTCAATGCTCTGCTCGTCACCAATGTCCACCAGATAATCGGTGAACACACAGACGGTGCTGTGCTCGTGGGCGGGGATAAGCAGGCCGTGCTGGGCCATGGCGCAGAGCAGGCCGGCGGTTTTCAGGGTGACGGTCTTGCCGCCGGTGTTGGGGCCGGTGATGACCAGCGTGTCGTAATTTTCGCCCAACGCCACGTCGATGGGCACCACCTTGTCGGGGTCGATGAGGGGGTGGCGGGCTTTTTTCAAATCGAAATGCACATCGTCCGCCACCTGGGGCATCCAGGCTTTTTGTTCCAGCGCCAGATGGGCCTTGGCCAGCAGCACGTCGATGTCCAGCATGGCCTTGTAGCTGAAGTTGAACATCGGCTCAATGGAGGCCACCTGCTCGGTGAAGGCGATGAGGATGCGCTCGATTTCCGCCTTCTCCTGGCTGCGCAGCTGCATGATCTTGGCGTTGGCCTCCACCACGGCGGTAGGCTCCACGAACACGGTGGCGCCGCTGCTGGACACGTCGTGGATGACGCCGCCCACTTCGCCCCGGTACTCCGCGCGCACCGGCACCACGAAGCGGCCGTTGCGGATGGAGACCACCGCGTCCTGCAAGAACTTGTTGGTGGTGCTGTTTTTGATGATGGCGTCCAGCTTGTCCCGGATGGAGTTCTCGGTGGCTTGTATCTTGCGGCGCACCTCAAACAGGGTGTTGCTGGCGGTGTCGGCCATTTCCTCCGGCGAGAGGATGGCAGAGCTGATCTGCTTTTCCAGACCGGGCTGGGGGCTGAGGGCGTAGAACAAATCGTCCACCGGCAGCATGTCGTGCTCGGTAAGGCCGTACCAGGCCACCAGGTTCTGGAAGTTGCGCAGCGCGCCCGCCACCTCCAGCAGTTCGGCCATGGAGAGCACGCCGCCCTTCACGGCGCGGCTCACCACTTTGTCCACGCCGGACACGCCCCCAAAGCGGGGGCTGCCGTTTTTCAGCAGCAGGCTGGCGATGGCGTCGGTCTGGCTCAGGGCGTAGCGCACCTCGTCGGGGGTTTCGCCCGCCGGCTGCTCCAACAGCAGAGTGCGGGCCTCGGGGCAGACGGCCAGCGCCGCCGCCCGCTCCAGGATTTTGTCCAGTTCCAGTGTTTTGCGATAGGTCGTATCCATGATTCTCCTCAAAAGGGCGTTTTGCGCCCGCTATGTAAGTCGGTTCACTCCAGAACGGAGTGAAGGAAATCCAATGTTTTCAAGGGCTTGTCCAGCCGGGCGGCGGCGTAGCGCTCGGCCACAAGGCTCAGCTTTTCCAGGCTTCTTTGCGAGAGGGTGAAAGAAAACACCTTTTTGTCTTCCACCAGCGCGATGTGGCGCAGGGCGATGAGCGCGCCCTCGTCCAGATTGGGCACGATGCCCTGGGCCTCGGCGCAGTCGCCGCAGAGCAAATCGCCCGCACCGACATCGAAGTAAAAATCGCCGCCGTCGTATTTCTGGCAGCTCTTGCAGCACAAAAGGGCGGGCATGTATCCCGCCTCGCACACCGAGCGCAGTTCATAAACGGCCTTGATCTGGGCCAGCGGCTTTTTCTGCTCGCTGATGAGGTAGAGGCTGTTGAGCAAAAGCCGCAGCTGGGCCGCCGCCTCGCCGCAGCTGGGCAGCAGGGCCTGGGCCATCTCCGCCAGATACATGGCCAGCGCCATGCCCTCGATGCTTTTGGGCAAGCCAAAGAACACCTGTTTGACCTGGGCATCGTCCACTACGTACATGGTCTTGCCCGCAAACAGGGTGAATTCGGAATAACAAAAAAGCCCGCAGGCACTGAAAAGTTTGCTTTTCAGGCGCAGGCTTCCCTTGGCAGATGCAGAGATCAGGCCGTGCTCGGGGGTGAGGATGGTGAGGATCCGGTCAGACTCCCCCACCTTCACTTCCCGCAGCACCAGGCCCGGCGTCACCAGTTGCATGTTCGTCTCCCGCAGGCGGCGGCAGCCCGGGCTGCCCGGTGCGCAGAGCCTTTTTGTAGTTCAGGTACTCCCGCACGCCGCCGGTCGTTTCAAACTCTTTCCAATAAGAACCGCTGCTTTCCATCGCTGGTCGCCCCCTGGTGGTACTGTTCCACCATTGTACGCCGGTATGCCCGGAAAAGTTGTCCAGCGATGTAGAAAAATTTTTGCGATGTGTCGTGTTTAACCGACAACATCATTTGTTTTGGACAAAGCCGAAGTCGTTGAGCAAAAAGTCGCTGTCGCGCCAGTCGTCTTTCACCTTGACCCAGCACTGAAGGTTCACCTTTGCGCCCAAAAACTCCTCGCAGTCCACCCGGGCGGCGCTGGCGATCTTTTTCAGCATCTGGCCGCCTTTGCCGATGACCATGCCCTTGTGGCTCTTGCGCTCGCAATAGATGTTGGCGTCGATGTCGATGATGTTCTTGTCTTCCCGCTCTTTGAAGCGCTCCACTGTCACGGCGATGCCGTGGGGCACCTCGTCCCGCAGGAAAAGCAGCATCTTCTCCCGCAAAATTTCGCTCACCAGCGCCTTCTCCGGCATGTCGGTGTAGGCGTCGTCGTCAAAGAAGTGGGGGCCTTCCACACCGTAGGCCGCCAGAACCTCGAACAGTTCCTCGCAGCCCTTGTCCTCCCGGACGCTGATGGCCGTGACCTTGTCGAACACACCCAGGGCCTCCAGCTGCGCGGTGCGCGCGGCCAGGTCCGCCTCGGATTTGAGGGTATCGGTCTTGTTGATGACCGCCACCGCCGGCGTGCCCCGCAGCGCATCGATCATGGCCTGCTCGGCCTCGGTGAACTCGCCGTAGGGCTCAAAGAGCATCAGGCTCACATCCACATCCGCCACGCTGTCGGTCACCGTCTTGCTCATCCGCTCGCCCAGCTTTGTGCGAGGGATGTGTACACCGGGGGTGTCCAGCAGGACATACTGCACCGGCCCGCGGGTGACGATGCCGGTGATGCGGGTACGGGTGGTCTGGGGTTTGGAGGTGACGATGGCCACCTTCTCCCCCACCAGCCGGTTGGTCAGGCTGGATTTGCCCACGTTGGGCTTGCCCACGAGGGCAACAAAAACCGATGAGGTCTGCAAGGGATCATCCTTTCTTTCTTTCGGGCCAGAACACGAAGAACCAGGCCCCCGCCAGCGAGATCGCCAGCAGAGCCGCGGCCCAGAGATTTTCCACAAACCAGGCGGGAATGGTGCAAAGCACTTCCGGCTGCCAGAACAGCACGCCGCCCACCGCCGCCGCCGCAATGCTGAACGCCAGCACCGCGCCCGCGGCCATGTCCTTGGCGCCGCCCGCCGCACGCCAGTGGGCGGGGTCGGGGGATTCCACCGAGCGCTCGATGGCGGAGTTGACCAGCTCCAGCGCGATCACGCCGCCGATGCAGAGAAACAGCAGGGCGTATTCCACCGCACTGAAGGAATAGAACAGGCTGGCCAGCAGCACATACGCCCCGGCGCACAGATGAAAGCGCAGGTTGCGCTCCTCTTTCACCGCGGTCCAAAAGCCCTTTGCCGCATAGCCGAACCCGGCAAAAAAACGCCGCATATCAGATCTGGTCCGCCGTGTAGGACACGGTGCGGGGCAGGCCCAGCTGAATGAGCACGGCCTCTTCCTTCTCCCGCATCTTCACCGCGGCAAGGCCGCCCTGCTCATGGTCGTAGCCCAGCAGGTGCAGCATGGAGTGCACGGTGAGGAAGGCCACTTCCCGCTGCAGGGGGTGGCCGTAGAGCTCCGCCTGCTCCATCGCCTTTTCCATGGAGATGACGATGTCGCCCAGCAGGCAGGCGCCGGTATCCTGGTCCACGTCGTACTTGCCGTCCTCGCCCAGGGGGAAGCTGAGCACGTCGGTGGGCATGTCCTTGCCCCGGTACTGGGCGTTCAGGGTCTGGATCTCCGCGTTATCCACGAAGGTCACGCTGATCTCCGCAGGCTGCTCGAAGCCCTCAAACTCCAGTACCGCATTGCAGCTGCGCCGGATCAGGATGCGCAGGCCCGAGGGGATCTTCACCTTTTTCTGCTTGTTTGTGATCAACACTTTGTTTGACACACCGTTTCACCTCTTCAAAATATGAATATTCCGTTCGCGGAGTTCTGTCCCCG
The DNA here is from genome assembly GCF_048426865.1 of Candidatus Allofournierella merdipullorum. Taxonomy (NCBI): domain Bacteria; kingdom Bacillati; phylum Bacillota; class Clostridia; order Eubacteriales; family Oscillospiraceae; genus Allofournierella; species Candidatus Allofournierella merdipullorum. Next base: position 67,809 of record NZ_DBFNWJ010000036.1, on the reverse strand, counting down.
CGCAAAAACGCCCTGCACAGGACGTTGCTTTACGAATTGCGCCGCTGGCGCGCTGCCCGGTCGTAAGCCTTGACGATTTCCTGCACCAGGCGGTGACGCACCACGTCCTTTTCGGTGAAAAAGACCCGGGCGATGCCCTCCACGTTTTTCAGAACGCTCAGCGCGTCCACAAGGCCGCTGCGGGTGCGGTCCGGCAGGTCGATCTGGGTCACATCGCCGGTGACCACCACCTTGCTGCCGGTGCCCATGCGGGTGAGGAACATCTTCATCTGCTCCCGGCTGGTGTTCTGGGCCTCGTCCAGGATGATGAAGGCGTCGTCCAGCGTGCGGCCGCGCATATAAGCCAGCGGGGCCACCTCAATGGTCTGCTTTTCCAGCAGCTTCTGGAAACTCTCCGCCCCCAGCATGTCGAACAGACCGTCGTAGAGCGGGCGCAGGTAGGGATCCACCTTGTTCTGCAGATCGCCCGGCAGAAAGCCCAGCTTCTCCCCCGCTTCCACGGCGGGCCGGGTGAGGATGATGCGGCTGACCTCCTTGCTCTTGAAGGCCTTCACCGCCATGGCCACCGCAAGGTAGGTCTTGCCGGTGCCGGCAGGGCCCACGCCGAAGGTGATGGCGTTCTCCTTGATGGCCTGCAGATACTCCCGCTGGCCCAGAGTCTTGGGACGCACGGGCCGCCCCTTGGCAGTAACGGCCACAAAGTCCTGGGTGAGTTCGCGCACGCGGCGCTCCTCCCCCGCGCCGGCCAGGCTGATGCAATAGCGCACCGTCTGCTCTTCCAGGGGCGTGTGGTTTTCAAGCAGCGTGAGCATGGCGTCCACCGCGCGGGCGGCCGCCGCCACCTGCTCCGGCTCGCCGGTGAATTTGATCTGGGAGTCTCGGCACACCGCCGTGATGGAAAACTCGTTCTCCAACAGTCGGATGTTTTCGTCCCGGTTTCCAAAGATGGCCAGCGCAGTCTCCACGCTGTTCAGCTCGATCAGTTTTTCTGCCATTCCACACCTGCTCACTTGCAAATACTCGCGGGCCGTTCTATTCCACTGGGCCCACAAACACATCGTTATTATACCACAAAATATTCCAATAGGAACTGTCTGTTTTACACAAAATTTTAAATTGTTTTCATTCACCCTTTTCCCGGGCAATGTCCGCCTTGAAATCCACCGTCATGGTGTAGGTCAAAGTGCCTCCGTCCCAGTCCTCCCGGCGGCTTTCGGCAATGATCTCGGCGTCCGGGAATTCCGCGTACAGCTGCGCCAGGCAGGCAAACCGGGCGTACTGACGGGCGCCGTCCGGCGTGAGGTGGAACTGGCGCGTCTGCCGCTGGGGGACATACCGCTCCTCAACGGTGGCCGGCAGCGCGAACCCCAGCACGGTGAGCGGTCGGTGGGTAACACGCACGTCGTCACTCTCGGGCAACTGCGGGCCCAGTTCCAGTGTGCGGCCAAACAGACGCAGGCGGTAACTGCTCTCGATGCCCCCGGTGAGGGTCTCCGTTTCGTAGGTGGATGGCTGCACACACTGGTAGGTCTTTTTCACCGCTGCCACCACCAGCCCTTTGGCGTGGCTGGCCACCGGCTCCTCGTAGGGGTCGGGCTTATAGGCGCTCACCAGCACATCGCCGGCGGCGACGGTCTGCCCCACCCCTTTGGCAGCGAAGCCCTCCTGCACGTTCAATTCCAGAACGATGCCATCCGCCGCCGCCACCAGATCCACCGGCTCATTGGACTCAATGGCCGGCTTTTGCAGCGCGGGGCTGGCCTCCACCACCAGCCGCCCTTTTTCAAAATTAAGCGATACCCAGCCGAAGCCGTCGTCAGAGTCCATGATCTGTTTTTCCGCGGCCCGCAGCTTTTCCTGGGTTAAAACGGCGCCCTCACAAATATCCATAGAATAAAGCAGCTGCTCCACCTGGCGGCAGGCCGCCGCGTCCAGCCCGTCATAACGGATGGACCACACGCCCTGTCCCAGCAGATGCACCGCTGCCGCAAAAATCAGCGGCGCGAGCAAAAGGCCCCAGCGCCCGCGGTACCTGCGCAGGCGGAAATATACGCCTTTTCGGCGGCCCGCCCGCAGACGCGCACCGCACCGCCGCGCAAGGCGGGAAACCAAGAGATAGCTGCGGGCGGGCAGGCTGGCTGAAAAGCCTTCCGGCGTAGGCTGAACCCTGTAAAGCGGAATGCCCTGTCGGCCGCAAAGTGTTATCAGTCTTTCCCATTGGCCGCCGCTGGCGGTGAACTCCACGCCGGCGAAGCAGTTTGACCAAATTAGTCCCATTGTTTACTCCTCATTGGAAAATTCCGCGCGGAATACCCGCCCTTTTAATGTCAGCATCCGCCCGCCAATACCACACAACGTGAGATCGTCGCCGTACAGGCTCACCTGCCAGCCCCCCATATCCAGACGGATCTGGTTTTCATCGTAAAGCAGAACGCCTTTGCACCCTTCCACTTCCACCAGTCCTCCGCACTGGATGTGCAGAATGGGCCGCCGGTAAAAACCTGCGGGCGGCTGGCCTACCAGCCGCTTGAAATATGCCTTGGGGCTTTCCCGTTTTGCCCTTCGTTTTTGTTTCATTTCCTGCCCCCTGACTTTATCGTGCTTTCTCTTATTTATATTAACCGGGAGGATGAGCTTATGAAGGAACTTCCGCTGCGGGCCGTATCCGGCGGTCTGTGCGCCGCCGCGCTGCTGGCAATTTTGTTTCTCCGCCCGCTCGCCTGCATCGAAGGCGTCCGGGCCGGGCTGAACAACTGCGCGGAACAGGTCATCCCCGCGCTGTTCCCCTTTTTTGTGGTCTCGTCGCTGGTGGCCGCCGGCCCGCTGGCGAAGATGCTGGGCGTTATAGTGTGGCCTTTCACCCGCTTTGGTCTCGGCATTCGGGACGCCCGCGCCGCCACCGCGCTGCTGCTTTCCTGGCTGGGCGGTTTTGCGGTGGCGGCCAGAGTCATCAGTCAAATGTATGCCGAGGACGCCGTGACCCGGCGGCAGGCGCAGCTGCTTCTGATCTGCGGGGTTGGGTCGGGGCCTGCCTTTGTGGTGAACACTGTGGGAGTTCTGCTGCTGGGCAGCGCCCGGCTGGGCTGGTGTATCTTTGCCGCACTGCTGGCCGCCAACATCATCGCAGGACTGCTGGCGCGTCTGCTGCTGCCCGCAGAGCCTCTTTGCAGCGGCCGCGTTTGCCCCACCACGGCGGAACAAGCCGGAGACGTCGGTTTTGTTGCCTCGGTGCAAGGCGCCATTCAAAGCATGCTGACGGTATGCGGCTTTGTGGTCTTTTTCAGTTTTCTGAATCGTGTACTGGCAGAGTTTCTGCCCGCCTTTGGCCCTGCGCGAGCGGCAGCGGCGGCACTGTTGGAAGTGACCGGCGGCTGCATCCAGGCAAGCCGACTGGGCGGTGCGGCAGCTGTCTACGGCTGCTGCGCCGCGTTGAGCGTGCAGAGCCTTTCCGTCCTTTTGCAGATGCGGGCGCTGCTGCACCGGGAGCTCCCGCTCCTGCCTCTGGCGGCGGCACGGCCTGTGCATCTGGTCTTCTCGCTGGGCGCGCTGCGCTTTCTGCTGGGCATCGTACCCGGAGCGGCCGCCGCAGCAGTGGCCGGGGAGCGACTGATCGTGCAGAGCCGCACCGCGCCCGACGCCGCCCTCGTTCTGTTTGCGCTGTGCTGCGTGGTGCTCTATGGCTGCGGCTTTACATCCGGCAGTCAAAAGAGTATAATGGACAGGAATTCTGAGAGGAGGTCCCGCCGTGTTTCGTAAGCATCCCGTCCCCGGCCAAAACGTCGAGCCGGCCTGTGAATACTGCGAGCATGGCCGCCGTGCCGCTGACCCGCGCATGATCCTGTGCCAGAAGCGCGGGGTCGTTTCGCCCTATTTCCACTGCAAGAAATTCCTGTATGACCCCATCCAGCGCATCCCCCGCCGCCAGCCCCGACTGCCCAGCTTTTCCCCGGAGGATTTTCAGTTGGATTGACCGTTTGCTCTTGACGCACGGCCCTTTTTCCGTTACAATGATAACCGTTCCGCTGGAATAGCTCAGTCGGTAGAGCAGCTGATTCGTAATCAGCAGGTCGCGTGTTCAAGTCACGTTTCCAGCTCCACAAAAAGCCTCGCAAACGTTTGTTTGCGGGGCTTTTTTCTTTTGCAGCCCGGGCTTGACAGCATCGCTCTAACATGTTAGACTAAAACCAAGCTCTAACGCATTAGAGAAAGAGAGGTGCGTCGAATGGACGTGCCCAAGGTTTTTGAGAGCGAATACCGTCTGTGCCTGATTTTGTGGGAGAATGAACCCATCAGAAGCAGCGAACTGGTGCAGCTGTGCCGCGAGCGGCTGGGCTGGAAACCCACAACCACCTACACCGTCATCAAGCGGTTGTCGGAGCGGGGGGTGCTGAAAAACGAAAACTCCGTTGTGACCTCGCTGGTAAGCAAGGACCAGGTGCAGGCCGCCGAGATCGACGAGCTGGTGGAAAAGACCTTTGAAGGCTCACTGCCCGCGTTTGTGGCAGCTTTCACCAAGCACCGCAGGCTCTCGGCCAAGGAAGTGGACGAGGTGCAGGCGATGATCGACCGGTTCCGGGAGGAGGCAGAGCGCAATGGCTGAATGGCTGGCGAATGTGTTCATTGAGTTTGTGAACCGAAGCATCGCCGCATCCTGGCTGGTGCTGGCGGTGCTGGTGCTGCGTCTTTTGCTGCGCAAAGGCCCGCGCTGGGCAAACGTGCTGCTGTGGGGGCTGGTGGCGTTCCGCCTTGTGTGCCCCTTCACGCTGGAAAGCGCGCTGAGTCTTTTGCCAAGCCGGGAGACCGTTCCGGATAACATCATGCTCTCCCCCGCCCCGGCGCTGAACAGCGGCATGGCCGCGGTGGACCGGGTGGTGAACCCCATCGTGACCGAAACCTTTTCCCCCGCTCTTGGCGCCAGCGCAAACCCGCTGCAGGTGCTCATTCCCCTGTTGTCGTTGGTGTGGGCGGTCGGCATCTTCGCCCTCTGCCTTTACACCCTCGTCAGTTGGCTGCGGCTGCGCCGCCGGGTGGCCGAGGCCGTTCCGGTACGGGACAACATCTTTGAAAGTGAGCTGGTGCCCACCCCCTTCGTGTTTGGCATTGCTCACCCGCGCATCTATCTGCCGGCTGCCCTGCCCGAAGCAGCCCGCGGCCCGGTGATTGCCCACGAAGAGGCCCACATCGCCCGCCGGGACCACTGGTGGAAGCCTCTGGGCTTTGCGCTGCTGGCGTTCTACTGGTTCAATCCTCTCATGTGGGCGGCCTATATCCTCTTCTGCCGGGACATCGAGCTTGCCTGCGACGAGCGGGTGGTGCGGGATATGGCCCCCGGCCAGCGGGCGGATTATTCCCAAGCGCTGCTGGAGTGCAGCGCCGACCGCCGGGCGCTGGGCGCATGCCCGCTGGCTTTCGGCGAAGTGGGCGTCAAAGCCCGGGTAAAGGCGGCGCTCCACTACAAAAAGCCCGCCTTCTGGGCCGTGGCGGGCGCGCTTGTTCTCTGTGCCGTAATGGCCGTGGTCTTTCTCACTGACCCTCTCACTCCGCGCTACGATTTTTCCGAAAACGCCATCGTTTCCGCAACTGTTTGGGACTACGCCGAACCCAGCGAGCGGGAGCTGAACACCAGCCAGCTGGATGAGCTGACCGGCCGGCTGGAAGGACTGCAGGGCCTTTCCCGCACCAGCGAAGAAGGGTTCACTCCATTGTACGCCCTGGTGGCGGAGCTGGAGGACGGCACCTCCCTGACCTTCAACGGGTACAGCGATGACGGCAGCCAGGTGCGCACGGAGTACAAAGGCCGGCTGTGGCAGGTGACTGACGAAGAGTTCTGCGCCTACCTTTATAATCAGTGGCAGGAGGGCGACACCGCAGAAGCCATCCCCGAGCCCGGCCCCCTGGATGAGTATGCCGACGCGCTGATCGATACCCTGGAACTGAAAGACGATCAAATTCTTTTCACCCTGCCCGAAGAAGTGCCGGAGGGCGCACAGCTGACGATACAAATCTCCGGGCGGGCAGTATATGAAGACGGGTTCAGCCAGAGCCTGCATTTTTTGGAGGACACAGACTGGACGCCGGGCGAGCAATACTCCATCCCCTACGACCCCGCCTACACCTTACTAAGCATGTTTCTCTATGCCGATTATCCCGATGGCACCCAGGAGGAGCATATAATTTCCCTCAACCGGCTCATTGAGGCGCTTGTCTACGCCCAGAGCGCCCCGGCACTGACTCCGGAGGTGGCGGACAAGTTCATTGCCGACACACTTGCAAGTTTCACAATGTCGGCCAACGGCAGATATAACATCATACTGCCGGGCCCTGTCCCTCTTTCCGAGAATGGTAAAACGACCCTTTCCATCACCCTGAACGCCACTTATTCCGACGGGCCGGGCACCTATTCCACCGAGTCACATGAGTTCGGCCCTGAATACGGCGGCGCAATATTAGGCGGGTTCTCCGGCGATATGGACACGCTGGTCAGCGTTTCGCTGAATGCATTCTTCATGACCGACGAGGGCGAAAATCAGCAAAGCATCTACGCCCGGGGCGGCATCGAACTGAACGCCCCCTTCACCTTCGGTGAGCCGGCAGGTTATTCCGAACCGATGGCGACGGTATACGAGGAAGGCGGCGCGACGAAGGTGCTTTATACCTTCAGTGACGGAAGCGAGGCTCTGGTTTCCATGGTTCTTCCCACCGGCTTTACCGTGCAGGGTGACACGACCATCGATGAGGCAGGCATCCCCGTTCTCGGCCTGCTACAAAACGGCCAGCAGGTGGGCGCTATCCATCTGTGCGGTCTTGGGGCTACAGACGAGCCCACGCTTGCAACAGTGGACACTGCCGCCGACAGCGTTCCCATGCAGATCTTTGCCAATATGGCCCTCTCCAACCACGCAGGCTTTGAGGATTATCATGTGGTGGAAAGCTCCGACACCGGTGCTGTGGCCACCGCCCGGTATGTCTGGCAGGAACTGGGCACCACCGACGCGGCGGTCACCGACCCCTGGAACAGCCGCGACTGTGTGCTGGCCTACGACTGGCAGGTGCTGCCCTATTTTGCAGAGTTCGCCTTTTCCGACGGCGCTTTCAGTGCGCAGCAGCTGAGCGCTCTGGCCGAAAGCATCGAGCTTTCGATTGGATAAATGTCTTTCTCCCCCGCCCTGCGTGCGGGGGAATTTTTTGCATCCGCCCCCCTCTTGCACCCTCTGTTCTACCCTTTTATAATAGAAAGAGTTGATTTTATAGAAACAGAAGGTGGATGGAATGACAAAAGCCGTGGAGCCAATGACCAGCGGCACCATCTGGAAGCGACTGACCTTTTTTGCGCTGCCGCTGTTTTTGGGCAACCTGTTCCAGCAGCTTTACAACACGGTGGACTCGCTCATTGTAGGTAATTTTCTGGGCAGCAGCGCCCTGGCGGCGGTGAGCAGCTCCGGCAGCCTCATCTTTATGCTCATTGGTTTTTTGAGCGGCATCGCCGGCGGCGCGGGCGTCGCGGTGGCCCGGCGGTTCGGCGCCGAGGACACCCCGGGCGTGGAGAAAGCAGTGCACACCACGGTAGCCTTCGGCCTTGTGGCGGGCGTTGCCATGACCGCGCTGGGCGTGCTGCTCAGCCCTCAAATCCTCATCTGGATGGACACCCCGGAAAGCGTTCTGCCCCAGTCCGTCACCTACCTGCGCATTTACTTTGCCGGGTCGCTGTTCTTTGTGATGTACAACATTTTCGTGGGCATTTTGCAGGCGGTGGGCGACAGCCGCCATCCCCTGTACTATCTGATGGTCTCCTCGGTGGTGAACCTGGTGCTGGACGTGGTGTTCATCGAGTTCGTACACACCGGCGTGGGCGGTGCGGCTCTGGCCACCGTCATCTCTCAGGCTGTGAGCGCTCTTTTGTGTCTTGTGCATCTGATGCGAAGCAAGGAGTGCTATCGGCTCTCTCTGCGCAAGTTGGGGTTTGACCCCGCCTGTCTGCGGGAGATCATCCGGTTGGGTCTGCCTTCCGGCGTGCAGAATTCCATCATCGCTTTCGCCAATGTGTTGGTGCAGTCCAACGTGAATTCCTTCGGCGAGATGGCCATGGCCGGCTACGGCGCCTACACCAAAGTGGAGGGCTTCGGCTTTTTGCCCATCAACAGCTTCACCATGGCCCTGACCACCTTTGTGGGCCAGAACCTGGGCGGCCACGAGTACGAACGCACCCGTAAGGGCGTGCGCTTCGGAGTACTCACCACCGTGCTGCTTGCGGAGGGCATCGGCGTGGTCATTTTCCTGCTTGCGCCGCAGCTCATCGCCGCTTTTGACGCAACGCCGGAAGTGGTGCAGTTCGGCACCGACAAGGCCCGCACCGCCGCTTTGTTCTACTGTCTGCTGGCCTACTCCCACTCCATCGCGGCGGTGCTGCGGGGCGCGGGCAAAGCCATCGTCCCCATGTTCACCATGATGGTCTGCTGGTGCGTTATCCGGGTGACCTTCCTCACTGTCACCGTGCCGCTGACCCACAGCATTCAGATGGTCTACTGGGTCTATCCCCTCACCTGGGCGCTGAGTTCCGCTTTCTTTTTCTGGTACTACCACCACGGCAACTGGCTGAACTTCGAGATTGCCAACCGCCGCCTGCCGGGACGCGCCGCTGGAAAGGATTGACACATCGGCGGAAATATAGTAGACTGTTATACGATGATTTTGCCACGGCAGGAAGCCGGAGGCTTGACGCTGAAGCGTCCTGAACCGCGCATCTATATTCTGTACGATTTTCATATGCTGATGAAGGCGTATGACTTCCCCTGCGGGGAGGCATACGCCTTTTTATTTTACCTGCCCGTTTGCGGCAAGAAAGGGAAACTACTTTGAAACTGTTGAAAAAATGCTCTGCTCTCGCGCTGACTCTGGCGCTTGGTCTTTCTTTGGCGGCCTGCGCCGACGCGCCCGCTTCCGCCCGCCCCACTTCCTCTGTCTCTGCAAGCACCAGCGGCACCCGTCTCATCACCGACGGGGCCTGGCGGCAGGTGGAAGTTCCCGAAACCGTGGAGAGCGTCGTCTGCGTTGGCGTGGGCGCGCTGCGTTACACCTGCTACATGGGCGCTTCCGACCGTGTGGTAGGCGTGGAGGATTATGAGAACCAGCCCGACCTGACCCGTCTTTACAGCCATGTAAACGGCGACAAATTTAAGGACCTGCCGGTCATCGGCACCAACGGTTCCCCCAACGCGGAGGAAATCATCACCGTGGACCCGCAGGTCATCGTGATGAGCGAATACGCCTCGGCGGACGCGGACGATCTGGCAGCCCGCACCGGCATCCCGGTGGTAGTGGTGCCCGGCAGCGACACAACTCTGGACGAAAAAGCCTACGAGACGCTGCGGGTGCTGGGCGAATTGTTCGGGCTGGAAAAGCGTGCCGAAGAGCTGACCGCCTATCTGGACGGCGTGAAGGCTGACCTGGCCGACCGCACCGCTTCCGTCCCCGCACAGGAGCGCCCCTCGGTATATGTTGCCGGGGTGTCCTTCAAGGGAGTGCACGGCTTTGAGGGCACCGAGGCCCACTACGGCCCCTTTGAGCTTCTGAACGCCAACAATCTGGCGGACACCACCGGCCAGGCAGGTGCTTTTGACATCGACCCGGAGCAGGTGCTGGCCTGGGACCCGGACATCATCTTCCTTGACTTCAACGGCATGGACCTCATCAACGAGGATTACGCCAAGAACCCCGATTTCTACAACGCCCTTTCCGCTGTGAAGAACGGCAAGGTCTATTCTCAAATTTCCTTCCGCTCCTACGCCTCCAATCTGGACACCGCCCTGGCAGACGCTTACTACGCGGGCAGCGTCATCTACCCCGAGCAGTTCGCGGATGTTGACCCGGTGGAGAAGGCGGGCGAAATTTTCACCACCCTGCTGGGTGAAAACCCTTACAACGACCTGAAGGAGGCCGGCTATGAATTCCGCCCCATTGTCCTCGGCGAATGACGTCCGGGACGCCGCATACCACCGCAACCGGGTAAAAAGCCTGTGCTTTCTGGCGCTTCTGGCTGTAATTTTGTTGGCGGCGGCACTGCTCTCGCTGCGGGCGGGTTCTTACAACACCCCTCTGATCGAGCTGGTGCGGGGCGTGTTCGGCCTTGCGCAGGACGAAAAAATCAACCTGGTAGTCCAGGCCAACCGCCTGCCCCGCATCTGCACCGCCATTCTGGGCGGCGCGGGGCTGGGGCTGGCCGGGTGCATCCTGCAGGCCATTCTGAACAACCCGCTGGCCTCCGCTTCCACGCTGGGCGTTTCTCAGGGCGCTACCTTCGGCGCGGCCTTTGCCATCGTGACGCTGGGCCTTGCCGGCAAGAGCGGCATGGCCATCACCCTTTGCTCCTTCGCAGGTTCGCTGGCGGTGGCGGCGCTGATCCTTGGGCTTTCCCGTTTTCGGCAGATCAGCCCTGAGGGCATCGTGCTGGCGGGCGTGGCCATCAGTTCCATGCTCACCGGCGCCACCACCCTCATCCAGTACTTTGCCAGCGAAGTGGAGCTGGCCACGCTGGTGTTCTGGACCTTCGGCGACCTGGGCAGCACCGACATGGCCGACCTTGCCCTCACCGGGCCGGTGGTGGCGCTGCTGGTGGTCTACTGCGTGTTTCACCGCTGGGACTACAATGCCCTGCTGGGCGGCGAAGAGATGGCGGTGAGCCTTGGCATCAATGTGCGCAGTCTGACGCTGGTGAGCATGCTGCTGTGCTGTCTGACCAGTTCGGTCATCGTCTCCCAAATCGGCCTCATCAGCTTCATCGGTCTGGTGGCCCCTCATCTGGTGCGGCTGGCCGTGGGCAACAACCACGTTTACCTCATCCCCGGCTCGCTGCTGGCGGGCGCTTCTCTGCTTTTGCTGGGCGACCTGTTCGCCCGCACGGCCATCGCCCCGGTGATCCTGCCCATCGGCGCCATCACCTCCTTTTTGGGCGGGCCGCTGTTTCTCTATCTTTTGTTCCGGGGAGGGCGGCGCGCATGATCGAGGCAAAAGGCATCAGTTTCCACTACAAGAACTGCCCGGTGGTGCTTCAGGATGTGAGTTTCGAGGTGCCGGACGGCAGCTTCACCGCCATTCTGGGCAACAACGGCGCGGGCAAGAGCACCCTGCTCAAGTGCATGAACGGCATCCTCAAACCGGACGGCGGCAGTCTGCTGCTGGACGGCGAAGATCTGCTGGCCATGCCCCACCGCCAGGTGGCTCAGCGGGTGTCCTTTGTGGCGCAGACGGTGGCCTCCACCCAGATGACCGTGCACGACATGGTGATGCTGGGGCGGCGGCCCTACATGGGCTGGAGCTTTTCCGCCGAGGATCACGACATTGTCCACGCCGCCATGGCACGGCTGGGTCTGATGGATATGCGGGGCCGGTTTTTGAATCAGCTGTCCGGCGGCGAGCGGCAAAAGGTGATGCTGGCCCGGGCGCTGGCCCAGCAGCCGCGCCTTTTGCTGCTGGACGAGCCCACCAGCGCGCTGGACATCCGCAACCAGTACCAGGTGCTGAAGATGGTGCGCGAATTGTGCCGTACCGAGGGGCTGGCCGCCGTGGTGGTGATCCACGATCTGACGCTGGCGCTGCGCTTTTGCGACCGGTTCCTTTTGATGCGCGATGGGCAGGTCTACCGCTGCGGCGGGCTGGAAGTTTTGGACAAGACCGCCCTGCGGGAGGTCTACGACGTGGACGCTGAGCCGGTGACGGTGAACGGGCGGCCCATCGTGCTTGTGAACGAATGAAACAGGAGGCAACGACAATGGACGAAACCAAAGAGCTTTGGCAGAGGGCCGCGAACTTTCACGGTCATGTATGCGGCGGGCTGACCATCGGCTACAAGGCGGCGCTTTACGCCATTCAGCTGCTGGACGTGGCGATGGAGGATAGCGTGTGCTCCAAAGACGAGGAGATTGTGTGCATCACTGAAAATGACGCCTGCGGCGTGGACGCCATCCAGGCCATCCTCGGCTGCACCGTAGGAAAAGGCAACCTTTTGTTCCACATGCGGGGCAAGCAGGCGTTCTCCTTTTACAACCGCAAAAACGGCCGCTCGGTGCGGCTGGTGCTGCGCCCTGCCCCGGCCGGCATGACCCGGGAGCAATCTTTTGCCTACTACCAGGCCCACGAACCTGTGGAGCTGTTCGACGTGAAAGCCGCAACGCTGGCGGTTCCCGAACGGGCGAAGCTGTTCGACTCCTATGTGTGTGAAAACTGCGGCGAGGTGACCGGCTCCAACTGGGTGCGGGTAGTGAACGGCAAACATCTCTGTCTCGACTGCTGCACTTCCTACGACCGCTTCAACGTTTAAACATTGCCATCCGGCGCTCTCTCCGTTTGGGAGAGGGCGCCTTTTCTTTGTCTATTCCTCACAATCGAATTGTAAAATTTTTGTGACAGGTGCTGCTTTTCTTGACTTTTTATTCTCCCATGATAAACTATTACTTGCTCGATTAACAGTTATTCGGTTAATTATTTTTGAGGGAGGTGAACCGGATGGACCAGAAACAGATCGACGTACTGAGGCACGTCAACCGCATTTCCCTGCTGCACCGGCTGCGTGTGCAAAACATGCTCTCGGACACGGGCGTTTGGGGGTCTCAAATCCCCATTCTTCTGCACGTGGAGCGAAACCCCGGCTGCAACCAGACGGACATCGCAGAGCATCTGGGGGTATCCAGCCCGTCCATCGCCACCTCCATCAAGCGGCTGCAAAAGGCCGGCATGCTGGAAAAACGGGCGGATGAAACGGACATGCGCCGCAACCACATCGAGTTGACCGAGCGGGGCCACAGCACTGTGGCCCGGGGCCGGGCCTGCTACGACCAGGTGGTGGGCCGGATGCTGCAGGGCTTCAGCGACAGCGAGCTGGACACGCTGGCTTCCCTGCTGCTGCGTCTGGAGGAAAATCTGGCGGGCGACGAATACCGGGGCAAAACCGCCCTGAGCCTTGCGGAAGCGGCAGACCGATCTGCAAAATCAGCCGGAGAGGAGAGGAAACACCCTTGATAAAGACCCTTATGAAATACGCGGGCCCCTACAAAAAGGAGTCCATTCTGGCGCCTTTGTGCGTGACCGCCGAGGTATTGCTGGAGATCACCATTCCTTTGCTGATGAGCCGCATCGTGGACGTGGGCATCGCGAACCGGGATCTGGCCTATGTTGCAAAGCTGGGGCTTCTGATGATCCTGATGGCACTGGCCGGCATGTTCATGGGTGCGGCCAGCAGCCGCTTTTCCGCCGTGGCTTCCATGGGCTTCGGCAGCGAGCTGCGGCTGGCGGCCTTCCGCAACGTGCAGAATTTCAGTTTTTCCAATGTGGATAAATTCAGCACGGCCAGCCTGGTGACCCGTCTGACCACCGACGTGACCAACACCCAGAACGCCTACCAGATGTGCATCCGTATGCTGGTGCGCGCGCCGGTGATGCTCATCAGCGCCACCTTCATGGCATTTTCCATCAACAGCGAACTGGTCACCGTGTTCCTCGTGGCCATTCCCGTGCTGGCCTGCGCCCTTGTCTGCGTTATCCGGCTGGCCTACCCCAAGTTCATTGCCATGCTGGCCCGCTACGACCGGCTGAACGCCAGCGTACAGGAGAACCTCATCGCCATCCGGGTGGTGAAGGCCTTTGTTCGCTCGGAGTACGAGAAGCAGAAGTTCAAGGAAGCCAACGACGACCTGATGAACCAGTCCATCAAGGCGGAGAGCATCGTCATCACCCTGATGCCCATCATGCAGGTCACGGTGTACAGCTGCATCATCGCCATCCTCTGGTTCGGCGGCCAGCTCATCATCGGCGGCATGATGCTCAGCGGCGAATTGATGAGCTTCATCAGCTATGTCACTCAAATTCTGATGAGCCTGATGATGATCGGCATGGCCTTCACCCAGCTGGTCATCAGCCGCGCCTCCATCCAGCGTATCGTTGAAGTGCTGGACGAACAGCCCGAGATCGTGGGCGCGCCCGAGGGCGAAGGTCCCCAGCTGGAGGACGGCAGCGTGGAGTTCGACCATGTGAACTTCAAGTACGCCAAGACCGCCGGCGAGGATGTGCTCAGCGACATCTGCCTGTCCATCCGCTCCGGCGAGACGGTGGGCATTCTGGGCGGCACCGGCAGCGCCAAGACCTCGCTGGTGCAGCTCATCCCCCGCCTTTACGACATCACCGGCGGCCAGCTTTCCGTTGCCGGCCACCCGGTGAAGGACTACAACCTGGACGTGCTGCGCCACGGCGTGGCCATGGTGCTGCAAAAGAACGTGCTGTTCAGCGGCACCATCCGGGAGAACCTGCGCTGGGGCGACGCGAACGCCACCGATGAGGAGCTGGTGGAAGCCTGCAAGGCGGCCAGCGCCCACGACTTCATCACCTCCTTCCCCAAGGGGTACGACACCGACCTGGGGCAGGGCGGCGTGAACGTGTCCGGCGGACAGAAGCAGCGGCTGTGCATCGCACGGGCGCTGCTGGCAAAGCCGAAAATTCTGATTTTGGACGACTCCACCAGCGCGGTGGACACCGCCACCGACGCGGCCATCCGCGAGGCGCTGCGCACCCACCTGAAGGACTCCACCAAAATCATCATTGCCCAGCGTGTGGCCAGCGTGTGCGACGCTGACAAGATCGTTGTGCTGAACGACGGCAAGATCGCCGACATGGGCACCCACGACGAACTGATGGAACGCAGCGAGATTTACCGCGAGGTTTACACCTCGCAGCAGAAGGGGGTGGAATAAATGGCAGGACGTATTCCGGGCGGGCCCGGCGGCGGACGCCGGGGCGGCTTTGAGCGGCCCAAAAACGCGCGGCGCACCTTTATGCGGGTGCTGGGCTATATGCTGCGCCAGAAATGGCTGATGCTGTGTGTGCTGCTGTGCATCGCCGTCAGCGCGGGTGCCGGCGTGTTCGGCACCTATATGCTCAAGCCCATCATCAACCAGGGCATTCTGCCGCTCATCGGCCAGCCCCTCAATTCCACCACCCTCGCGCCTCTCATCGGCATGCTGGCGCTCACCGCGGCGGTGTACCTTATCGGCGCGCTGTGCACCTTCATCCAGCAGATGGTGATGACCCGCGTCTCCAACCGGGCGCTGAACGGCATCCGACGGGACCTGTTCAACAAGCTGCAGGACCTGCCCATCCGCTACTTTGACAGCCGCACCCACGGCGACATCATGAGCCTGTTCACCAACGACGTGGATACCCTGCGCCAGGCGCTGGCCCAGGGCCTCATCCAGCTGGTGACCAGCGCGGTGACGCTGGTGAGCACCTTCATCATGATGCTGGTGCTCAGCCCCCTGCTCACTTTGCTCATCGTGCTGATGCTCATTGTGATGATCAAGATGATCGCGGTGGTGGGCAAGCGCTCGGCCAGCGGCTTCATGGCCCAGCAGCGGGCGCTTGGCGCGGCCAACGGCTACATCGAAGAGATGATCGAGGGCCAGAAGGTGGTCAAGGTGTTCTGCCACGAGGACGCGGTGAACGAGCACTTTGCCCAGCTGAACGAGGACCTGCGCCAGGCCGCCACCCAGGCCAACACCTACGCCAACATCATCATGCCTCTGATGGGCAACCTCTCCTATGTGAACTACGCCCTCACCGCCGCCGTGGGCGCGGCGCTGGCCATCGCCGGGCGGATGGATCTTGGCACCATCGGCAGCTTTTTGCAGTACACCCGCTCCTTCAGCCAGCCTGTGACCCAGATCAGCATGCAGTTCAACGCCATTCTGGCGGCGCTGGCGGGCGCGGAGCGCATCTTCGCCGCCATCGACGAGACGCCGGAGCTGGACGAGGGCTATGTGACGCTGGTGAACGCGGTCATCGGCGAGGAAGGCACCATCACCGAGAGCGAAAAGCGCACCGGCCAGTGGGCCTGGAAGTGGCCCCACCACGACGGGCGGCTGGAGTATGTGCCTGTGCGGGGTGACGTGACTTTCGAGCACGTGGACTTCGGCTATGACCCGGAGAAGATCGTGCTCCACGATTTGAGTCTCTACGCCCGGCCCGGTCAGAAAATCGCCTTCGTGGGCTCCACCGGCGCGGGCAAGACCACCATCACCAACCTCATCAACCGCTTCTACGAAGTGCCGGACGGCAAGATCCGCTACGACGGCATCAACATCACCAAGATCAAAAAGGACGACCTGCGCCGCAGTTTGGGCATGGTGCTGCAGGACACTCACCTCTTCACCGGTACGGTGAAGGAGAACATCCGCTACGGCCGGCTGGACGCCACCGACGAGGAGATCGTGGCGGCGGCAAAGCTTGCCAACGCCGACTTCTTCATCCGTCACCTGCCCCAAGGCTACGACACGGTGCTCACCGCCGACGGCACCAACCTGAGCCAGGGCCAGCGGCAGCTCCTGGCCATTGCCCGGGCGGCGGTGGCGGACCCGCCGGTGCTGATTCTGGACGAGGCCACCTCCTCCATCGACACCCGCACCGAGAAGCTCATCGAAAAGGGCATGGACAAACTGATGGCGGGCCGCACCGTCTTTGTCATCGCCCACCGGCTTTCCACTGTGCGCAACTCCAACGCCATCATGGTGCTGGAGCACGGGCGCATCATCGAGCGGGGCGACCACGACGACCTGCTGGCTCAGAAAGGCCGCTATTATCAGCTCTATACCGGGCAGTTTGAGCTGTCCTAAATAAAAAAACAATTAAGGGCGTGTAGTCTAGTCTTCATAGACTGCACGCCCTTTTTTATTTTGTAAAACTCGAAGCTATTCCACTTTGCTGATGTTAAGACTGCATTCTGTCTGGCACATTCATTGACTCGCTTTCAATCTCTCACTTATTTCCGCCAAAATGGCCACATCTCGTTCTGAGAGACCTGAAATATTGATGGTCTGTAACTGCTCCAATCCTAAAAGATAGTCCGTTGTCACAGAAAAGGTTCTCGCAAGTTCAACGAGCGATGATAGCGACGGCATTGATAAACCTTGTTCCCAGGAATTGATACCATTCCGCGTCACTCCCATGCGTCGCGCTAATTCCGATTGGGTCCACCCTCTAGCTTGGCGCAGGGCTTTGATTTTTTCAGCGATCACCTGCACCACCTCCATTTATATTCATTATACTGTACATATGTGATTAGTAATTATCATCAATGGCTCCAATACTTGACATTCAAGTTGCAATCTTCTACAATATTCTTAACTCAATTCCTGCTTGATACAAAACACATGTGTGAAATGGAGGAAATGATATGGCTGACGCAATACATTGTCCAAAATGCAAAAGCACTGTAGAGGGAGTCCCTGCATTTTGTCCACATTGTGGGTACAAGATGGTTGGTAAAAGTAAAAAGCGGAAAGTAACTCTTTTTCTCGTCTGTTTGTTGGCTGTTGTAACCTTGGCAATCTGCACGGTCTTTTTTTCGAATCTGACTGTAGTTCCCTCCGTTGTAGGTTCGACCAAAGAAGATGCCGTCACAACGTTGGATGAGAAAGGATTCCAAGTCGAATTTGTTTCTGAACTTACCGATAACATCGAAGAAAACATCGTCTATAAACAGAGTTTCTCTGGCTTACGGCTACCCAACGATAACGCGGAATCGATTACTCTGTATGTCAGCGAAGGAATCGCCACAGAATGCCCTGTTGTCGAGGGAATGACAGAGCAGCAGGCACTTCAGGCGCTAGATGCAGCCGACTTAAAATATTCGATCACGCGGCAATATACCACTGAGTTGGAAGAAGGAGTTGTATTTAAGCAAGATAAAAAGGTCAGATTAAAGCAGGGAGCGTTGTTACAATATTCGTCAGTCAAGGAATCGGAAAAGTTGTTTCTGACCAAAGCGGCAAAAGTCCTCAGCAGGCAATCGAAGAACTGAGCGCAGACGGTTTTAATGTTATTGTCCAAGAGTATACTGACGGTGCAGATATTTTTGCGGATAGCCCAATCGTCGTAGGTCAGGATAAAATCGGTATTCAGCCCCTCGGTGAAACAGTCACTCTGGAAGTAAATCGTCCTTCACTCCAAATTCCAACCATTAGCATTTCAACTAATTCCATAAATGGCGTAGATGTTGAGATAACTTTGAAAAATGTTTCTGAAAAAGAAATAAAATATGTCGACTTGGAAGTTTCTTTCTACAACCCGTTTAGCGAACCCACGTATTGTGAAATCAGCGGAGAAAACACCTATTCCGCTCGATATGTCGGCCCATTGTACCCAAATTCAAGCAAGCAAATCGTAAGTACAAGGCCTGTGATTTACAATCCAAACGTCGCTGCATGGCGCCTCACCAGCATTGTTGTCACTTTCACTGACAATACTACGCAGACATTGACGGCTTCACAATTTTGGCACACCAATGACTACGTTGGTGATGGCACATTTTACTGATTTAGGGGAGGGTTGAAACTTTGGCTATGATCACGTGTCCTGAATGCGGCAAAGAAGTCTCCGATCGCGCCTCGTCTTGTCCCGGCTGCGGATACCCATTTCGAAAGCGCTTTGCAATCCCTAAAGAGCGTCTTTTCCGTTTCGCAGCAGTAGTTTTAGGCGCCATTCTTTTGGTCATGCTGTTCACGCAAACGACACTCTTTTGGAGCAGCAAGGATAAAGCTCTGGCCCATTGCGCGAAAATGATTCAAAGCAACTTGCTTGCGCCAGATTCTCTGTTGATTTATAGTGCCATGATTTGGAACGAAACTGTAGACGAAAGCGAAGATTCATCATCTGGTGCAGATACACCAGCACCAACACAATGGATATGGGTCCATTATGGCGCAGGTACAAAAGGCGGCGGAATAGCAGACAGCGTTGCATTGTTTGAAAAATCCGAAGGAAAATGGAGAATGCATAAGCGCAACGAAGAAGAGTATGACACAAGCAGTTTGGAAGGAAGCGAGCACGCCGCCGGAGCTGCATTTTATAACATCTGGTTGGATAGCAAAATGTTTGATGTACAGGTATACGGCGACGAATATTCCGATGAAGCAATATCCCGAATCATCAAGAAACTTACATAACTAAAAAGTCACATATTCATGCGTTTAAGGTTTAAATGCTCAAAAGCCGAGACCTTTAAAGGCCAACAATGCCTTTAAAGGTCCCGGCTTTCTGCATTATTTTATTGCTAATTTATTTTACTCAGTGCGCCAGAAATACACGCTGTAGGGGGCAAGACGGCTGCCGCCGCCGAAATCGTGAGGCGCGCCGGTGATGAGGTCGGTGGCGCGGCCGGCGCCGGCGTCAAAGTGGGCGGTGTATTCCTCGCCGTCGGCGTTCACCGCAACGATGACCCGCTCGCCCTCCACCGCCCGCTGGAACACAAACTGGCGGTTGGTCAACGCCAGGGTGCGGTAATCGCCCTCGCACAGGGCACGGCTGGAAGTCCGGGCGGCGGCCAGCGCCGCCACCCATTCGGTCAGCTCATTTTTCTGCGGCCCGTCCAGCGCGGGGCGCAGGGCGGCGTCGCCGTCCCGCTTTCTGCCCGTCTGGCCCCACTCGCTGCCGTAGTAGACTGCCGGGGTGCCGGGCATGCCGAACAGCAGGCCGTAGGCCGGGCGGATGTGGGCGGGATTCGTCAGGATGCTGGCGATGCGCTCCACGTCGTGGTTGTCCAGAAAGGCCAGCAGATGCTTGCCTTTGTAGAGCGTCCACTGCTCGGGGCCGAACTGCCGGTTCAGGCTGTGGCCGATTTCGAACATATTCATGCTGTTGAAGCTGGAATAAAGGCCCTTGTAGCACTCGTAGTTCGTCACCGAGTGGCAGGCACTGTCGTTCATCCAGCGGTTGTAGTCGCCGTGGAGCGTCTCCCCCATCAGCACGAACTCCGGCTTGAGGGAGCCGGTGAAGTCCCGCAGCCTGGCCAAAAAGTCCGGCGAGAGGCAGTAGGCCACGTCCAGCCGCAGGCCGTCGATGCCGTACTCCTCCACCCAATTTTTCACCGCAGCGAAGAGGTGGTCTACCACCGCCGGGTTGTTCAGGTTCAGCTTCACCAGTTCGTTGTGGCCTTCCCAGCCCTCGTACCAGAAGCCATCGTTGTATTCGGTGTTGCCGTCGAAGCTCAGATGGAACCAGTCCTTATACGGGCTGTCCCACTTCTTTTGGCGCACGTCCTCAAAGGCCCAGAAACCCCGGCCCACATGGTTGAACACACCGTCCAACATCACGCGGATGCCCGCGGCGTGAAAGACGTCGCACACCTTCTTCAAGTCCTCATTGGTGCCAAGGCGGCAGTCCACCCGGAAGTAGTCACGGGTGTCGTAGCCGTGCTTGTCGCTCTCGAACACCGGGTTCAGCAAGACACAGTTCATATTCAGCGCCTTGATGTGCTCCACCCAGTCCAGCAGTTTCAGAATGCGATGCTCGCACACGCCGTCGTTGTATTCCGGCGCGCCGCACAGGCCAAGGGGATAAATCTGATAAACATTTGCCCGGTCAAACCACATAATCGGTTCCTTTCAGGGCCGTGCAGGCCCGGCGTTGTTCTCCGCGGCCGCTTCCTCTGCGGCAGGCGCGGGGCTTTCCGGCAGCGGGTCGCCGTTCTTGTCGATGCCTTTCGCCTTGAGGCGGCGGGCCAGCAGATCGCTGGTGAGGGAGTAGAGCACCGCGAAGGTAGGCACGCCGATGACCATGCCCACAAAGCCGAACAGGCCGCCGCCCACGATGATGGCCACCAGCACCCAGATGGCCGACAGACCGGTGGAGTCGCCCAAAATCTTGGGGCCGAGGATGTTGCCGTCGAACTGCTGCAGGATCAGGATGAGCACACCGAACTCGATGGCCACGATGGGGTCCACCATCAGCAGGATCATCACGCTGGGGATGGCGCCGATGAAGGGGCCAAAGAACGGAATGACGTTGGTGACGCCCACCACCACGCTGATGAGCAGCGCAAAGGGCATTTTGAACAGGCTCATCAGAATGAAGCACAGCACGCCAATGATGGCGCTGTCGATCAGTTTGCCGTAGATAAAACCGTTGAACACCCGGTTGGCGTTGCTGCACACGGTGAGCATGCGCCGGGCTTTCTTCATGGGCAGGAAGGCGTAGATGACCTTGCGCATCTGGCCCAGCAGCCGGTGCTTGCCCATGAGCATATACACCGAGGCGATGAAGGCCGTAAGGGCGGACACAAGGCCGCTGCCCACCGCCATGCTGTAGTCCAGCAGCTGAGGCATGAAGGAGCGCAAAAGGTCGGTGGCCTGCTTCATCAGATCGCTGTAGGAGAGCATCATGCCCTCGATGAGCTCCTCGTCCAGATCAAAGCGGGTGGAAACCTCCGCCACAAAGGCGTTCAGGCTTTGCAGATAGGCGTTGAGGTTGTTGGCCAGGACCATCACGCTCTGCACCACCTGCGGCAGCACAAAGCTCAGAAGCACGCCGAACAGGGCGATGGCCAAAAGATAGCTCACCGCAATGCTCAGCCCACGCTTCATGGAAAACTTTTCCTCAAAAAAGCGCACGGGGCCGTCCAGCAGATAGGCGATCACAAAGCCGCCCACAAAGGGAGAAAGCACTCCCAATATTCCGCCAATGGTCTGGCGCACCAGATCCAGATTGGACATGGCCAGATAGAAGGAGATGCCGATGATGACCACGGCCAGGTTGGAGAAGAAATTCGGATTGGGTCTCCATTTATTGTTCTGATTCATTCACACCGATCCCTTTTGTTGGATTTCCCGCAAACGAAGCCTGCATTCACAAAAACCGCCGCAGCAGCGGTCGCACCCGCACGGCATAGGCCCGTATCAGATTGTTCAGCGCTGCGTCATAGACCCAGAAGCACAGGTTTGCCAGCGCCAGCAGTCCCGCCAGCGCGGCGGGCGCGGTCTGGGCAAATTCCTGCACAATGGCCTGAATGGGCAGGATGTAGAGCATCAGCCCATAGCAGGCGAACACCAGGCCGTTGAACACCGCCGTTTTGACCACCGCACGCAGCCAGCGCCAGGGAATACGCTGAAGATAGGCCTTTAACAGCGGATAGTGTCCCAGCAGGAACACGAAGATGAACGCGCTCTCTTTATCCGGAACAAAAAGAACGCTCAGCATCGAAAGGGCGGCATAGCTCACCCACGCAAGACGCATGCCGCACTCCATGGCCACCGGCACCAGCAGCACTCCGCTCACCGCCGGGGCACAGAAAGTGGCGAAAGGCAGCACACTGCCGCTTAACATCAGTGTCATAGCCAGAGCGCACATCACGCCACACAGCGCGATCCGCCCGCTTTTTCTCCGGCGCATGGTCAGCACTGGCCGCAGTTGCAGCACATGTCCATGCACATCATGGCGGTGCACAGGTCACAGCAGCTGCACCCCACCGCGTTGGCCTGGGGAGCCGACCCGTAGGCGCCATAGGGGTTGCCGGGCATCTGCCCGCCCGCCGTGCTCTGCAGGTTATGCAGTGCCGCCGCGTACTCCCGGTTGGTGGGGGCCAGACGGCAGGCTTCCTGGAAATAGCGCAGGGCCTCGTTCAGCCAGCCCTTATAGTAGTAGGCGCTGCCCATCAGAAAGTTCCACTCGGCGTTGGCCGGGCCGTCGGGCATGGCCTGCAGCCGGGCCAGAGCCTCGTCCACCCTGCCCTGCTGGATCAGCGCCCGGATCTGGGGCAGGCTGCCGGAATTGGTCTGCTGCCCGTCCTGCCGGGGAGCGGACTCGCCGGTGTGGACCGGCGCGCCCCGCAGCTCCGCCATGACCTGGTCGAAGGCGGCGTTGATCTCTTCCATCTTTTTCAGCGCGTCCTCCTTCAGGGGGCCGGCCTCGTAGTTGTCCGGATTATACTTCTGCGCCAGCGCCCGGTAGGCGGCTTTTACTTCCTCTTCGCTTGCGCCGCGGCGCAGGCCCAATACCTGATATGCATCCATATTCATTTTCCTTTCCGCGCGGGTCACACCGGCGCTGCGTGTTTTTCGTGTTTTGTCGGCTGCCCTGCACGGCGGATGCCGGCGGGCAGGCCCAGGAATATGATGTTGTCCAGAATGGGGCGGTTGAGCTGCAATTCCAGAAGATTGTAGCAGCGGGCCACTTCCCCCGCTGCGAGGCGGCACTGAAGGGCGGCCTGTTCAATGGCTGCGGCCCGGTCGAGGCCCATGCGCAGGAACACATTGTAGCGGCCTTTTTCCCGGTCCTTGTCGTAATCCTCCGCGGCGTCCAGCCAGTAGAGTATTTTGCCCAGGAACAGCCCCATTCGTTCCAGGATGTGCTCCTGCTCCGGCTGCACCGCGCACCGTTTCAGAATGGCCGCGGTCATACGCCCCGTGGGCTCCGCCGCTTCGTCCGGGTTTGCGCAGCCCGCCTGTTCCAGCGTTTGCTGGCAGACTGTTTGGTCGGCCAGAAGCTTGTCCAGTTCCGGCTGCGCGGCGGCGGCCTTTTTGTGGGCGCGGCGCAGCAGCAGACGCAGCGCCGCCGAGGCAGCCCGCCTGGCGAAGGGCTCGTCCGCCAGGTCATCCGCCAGCTTGTACCAGCTCAGCTGCACCAGCGCGGCGGCGGCCAGGCGCAGCCCATCGGTGCCCGCGTGCATACAGCGGCGGCGCAGGGGGTTTGCCATGCAGCGCTTCATGCAGGGGCTGCCCTGCTGCCCGCTGAGGCCGTCGGCCAAAAGAGCCACGGTGACCAGGTCGTAGTTGAGCAGCATCCGGCTCACAAAGCCGTAATCCGCTTTCAGCTGCATGCACAGCCCGCAGTAAACGGCCCGGTAGCATTCGTACTCCCGCACCTTCATCTCGCCCTTATCGGGTGTGACATAGCCGAACACGCAGCGCGCCCCTTTCCACAGAAAATGGGCTGACAGCTCCCCGCTCCGCTACGCGGCGGACGGCGCTGTCAACCCTTTTATCATACACTATTTTGCCTCTGTTTACAATTCGCCAGCCCTTTGCGCGGCGCATAATTCCCAAAAAATTTACATTCGCGCCGGCTACACCTGCCGGTCCAGCTCGTCGATGCGGCAGAAGCGATAGCCCTGCTCCTTGAACCAATCGATGATGTCCGGCAGAGCCTCGGCAGTGGTCTTGCGGGTGGCTTTCGTATCATGCATCAGCACCACACAGACGTTTTTTCCCTCGGCGCCGTTCACCACGTTGCGGTAGACGTCGTCGGCGCTGGGGTGGCCGCCGGCGGCGTCCTCGGCGCAGACGTTCCAGTCCACATAGCGGTAGCCCTTCTCCCCTGCCTGCGCCATCAGGTTTTTCATGATGGAACTGCCGCCGTATTTATGGCTGACCGTATTTGTGCTGCCGCCGGGAAAGCGCAGCCAGTGAACGGTCTCCAGATCCACATAGGGTTCGATCCGCTGGCGCAGTTCTTTGATGTCCGCCCAGAAGGCGGTGGTGCTGGCATAGATGGTCTTGTAGGAATGGGTGCAGCTGTGGAGCGCGATCTGATGCCCCTCCTCCACCGCCCGCTTGATGAGGGGCAGGTGGTCCTTGTTGTTGTCTGCCGACACCACAAAGAAGGTGGCCGGCACCCCCTTTTCTTTCAGCACATCCAGCACCACCTCAGTGGTGGCGCTGGGGCCGTCGTCAAAGGTGAGGAACACCCGCTTCTCCCCGTCTTCCTCCGCCAGTGCCTGCGCTGACACAAAGGTGGCAGACTCCAGGTCCGACTGGCGGCAGACCGGCGCGGCGCGCTGCGCCGCCCAGATCATTGCGCTGGCCGCACCCGCGCAGCAAGCGCACCAGGCCAGCACCCAAAGTCTGCGTTTCCGTTTCAGTGAATCGCCCATATTTCTCTCGCCGCCTTCTGCAATGTTGATTTGCCTTTGCAAACCCCGTATACTTATAGCTATGAAGTCGGGGGACGGGTTATCCCCCTTTTGCGAGGAGAAAATGATGGAAATTGTGACTTTGGTCCTGGCAGGTCTGGCCTGCGCGCTGAGCCTCGCCAATCTGCTGCGTCGTCCCCGGGGGCTTTCCGGCGAAGATCTGGAAAAGGTGCGGCAGGATCTGCTGGCCGAGATCCGCCAGACGCGGCAGGAACTTTCCGGCGGCGTGGCCGCCGGCCTGCAGGCCAGCAATGTGCAGACCGAACAGAAGCTGGAAAGCATCCGCACCACCATGGAGGTGCGTCTGAACGCCATGCAAGCCGTGACCGACCGGCGGCTGGGCGAGGTGCGCCAGACGGTGGATGAAAAGCTGCAAAAGACGCTGGAGGACCGGCTGCAGAAGAGCTTCGGCCTTGTGAGCCAGCAGCTGGAACTGGTGTACAAAGGGCTGGGCGAGATGCGCACGCTGGCCACCGGTGTGGGCGATCTGAAAAAGGTGCTGAGCAACGTCAAGACCCGGGGCATTCTGGGCGAGGTGCAGCTGGGAGCCATTCTGGAGCAGCTGCTTGCCCCCGGCCAGTACGCCGAGAACGTGGCCACCGTGCCCGGAAGTTCCGAGCGGGTGGAGTTCGCGGTAAAACTGCCGGGAGACGGCGACGGCCCGGTGTGGCTGCCCATCGACGCAAAATTCCCCCAGGACGCCTACGCCGCGCTGCTGGCGGCCTATGACACAGCGGACAAAGCCGCTGTGGAGCTGGCGGCCAAGGAGCTGGACAAACGGGTGCGCGGTTTCGGCAAGGACATTCATGAAAAGTACATCGCTCCCGGCCACACCACCGATTTCGGAGTGATGTTCCTGCCGGTGGAAGGCCTTTACGCCGAGGTGGTGCGCCGCGGCACCTCCGAGCGGCTGCAGCGGGAATACAAAATCGTGGTGGCGGGCCCCACCACCATGGCAGCGCTGCTGAACAGCCTGCAGATGGGCTTCAAGACGCTGGCCATCCAGAAGCGCAGCAGCGAGGTCTGGAAGGTGCTGGGCAGCGTGAAGGCCGAGTTCGACACCTTCGGCCAGGCGCTGGCGCAGGCACAGAACCGGCTGAACCAGGCCAGCAGCGAGCTGGAAAACCTGGTGGGTGTGCGCACCCGGCAGATCCAGCGCAAACTGCAGCAGGTAACGCTTTTGCCCGGCGGGGGGGACGGCACGGAAAATCTCCCGCCCGAGCCGAAGGATGGGTATTGACTTCCCACGCCGGGTGTGGTAGAATACGTTTTGCGGAATTTCCCGCCCGATACGCGAGGGTGGCGGAACCGGCAGACGCGCACGTTTGAGGTGCGTGTGGTATATACCATGGGGGTTCAAGTCCCCTCCCTCGCACCAAACCCGCCGCAAGCGATGCTTGCGGCGGGTTTTTCTGTTCCGCTTTCTCGGCCTGTTCCATTGACAAAACGCCGCAGATATAATAAATTGAAGACAACAAACGAACAGGAGGGATTTCCGTGAACGATTCTTACTTTGACGGGGGCCTGCTTCAGCTCATCGGCTGGCGGCTGCTCGGCACGCTCATCACCGTTTGCACCTGCGGCATCTGCTATCCCTGGGCGGTATGCATGGTGTACGGCTGGGAAACAAAGCACACGGTCGTGAACGGCCACCGGCTCACTTTTGACGGAAGCGCCGTCCAGCTGTTCGGCAACTGGATCAAGTGGTTTTTCCTCACCATCATTACCCTGGGCATCTACGGGTTCTGGCTTGGGATCGCCCTTCGCAAATGGAAGGTCAAGCACACCCACTTTGCAAACTGATACAAACGAAAAAGCCGGGCCCGCTGAAAACCAGCAGGCCCGGCTTTTTTGACTTATGACGCGGCGAGGTTTGCCTCGTCCCGGCAGCGCCAGAGAAACGCCGCGGCCACCAGCGCCGCAAGGAATTCCGCCACCACGGTGGCGGCCCAGATGCCGTCCACCTGCCAGAACAGCGGCAGCACCAGCACCGCCGCTACCTGGAACAACAGCGTGCGCAAAAAGGAGATGAGCGCCGACACAAGGCCGTTGTTCAGCGCGGTGAAGAAAGCGGAGCCGAAGATGGCAAACCCGGTGAACAGGAACGAGAAGGCAAAAATGCCGAAAGCCCGCACCGTCAGCTCATACAGCGCCTGATCGTAACCCACGAACAGGCGGGAAAGCGGCTGCGCCAGCCACAGCGCCGCCGCGAACATGGCCACCGCAAACCCGCCGATCAGGCCAAGGCTGCGGCGAAGGATCCCCTTCACCTCCCCGGCGTTCCGGGCGCCGTAATGGAAACTGATGACCGGCGCGGAGCCCACCGAATAGCCCAGGAACACCGCCTGGAAGATTAGGCTCACATACATCAGCACGCCATAAGCGGCCACACCGTCCTCGCCCGCCATGGCCAGCAGCTGCAGGTTATAGAGCATACTCACCAGCGGGATGGAGATGTTGCTCATCAGCTCTGAAGAGCCGTTGGCGCACACTTTCAGCAGCGGGCGGACCTGCATGCCGGCGCGCCCCAGGCGGAGCAGGCTGCTGTTGGGCAGAGCGAAATAGACCAGCGGGATCATTCCGCCCACGCACTGACTGATGGCCGTGGCCGCCGCGGCGCCTTCGATGCCCCAGGGCAGCACCGCCACAAAGAGGGCGTCCAGCACCATATTGGTCAGCCCGGCCGCCACCGTGACATACAGCCCAAGGGCGGGTTTGCCCGCCGTGGGAAAAAGGCACTGGAATTCGTATTGCAGGATATACATGGGGTTTGCCAGCAGGATGATGCGCCCATAGCGGATGCAGTTTCCCAACAGTTCCCCCTCAGCGCCCAGCGCTACCAGAAGCGGGCGCAGCAGCACAAAGCCTGCCGCAGCCAGCACCACGCCCAGCGCCGCGGAGGCATAGACCACCAGCGAGAACAGGCGCCCGGCTTTTTCCCTGTCGCCCTCGCCCAGGGTTTTGGCGATCAGCGCGCCGCCGCCTGTACCGAACATAAAGCCCACCGCGCCCAGGATCATCAGAAAGGGCATGATGAAATTCACAGCGGTAAAGGCGTTTTTGCCCACGAAATTGGAAACGAAAAAGCCGTCCACCACGCCGTAGATGGAGGTGAACACCAGCATGATCATGGAGGGGAAGGTCAGGCGCAAAAGTTTTTTGCAGGTGAAATGGTCAGAGAAACGAATCTTCATAGGGTCCCTTTTGTTACAGCTGTGCCGTCCTTTCTCTGAATTTGATCAGAAACTGCTCGGTCAGACGCAGATAGGTCTCCAGTTCCTCTTCGGTCCAGCACGCGAGTATGTCGTTTTCGATTTGTTGAATGCGCATTGCCGTTCGTTCCGCCACCGCCCGACCGAGCTCCGTCAGACACGCGTTCTTGGCCCGCGCACCGTCGTTTTCCAGATAGAGCACGCCCTCCGCTTCCAGTTTGCGGATGGCGGAATTCATCGTCTGCTTGCTCAGGCCGGAACGCCGCCGGATGGCGCGCAGCGGGCAGCTGCCGCCATTGTCACAGATCGCATAGAGGATCTTGACCGCACTGTCGGAACAGCCCAGCTTGACGCTGGCCTCATGATAGGCCGCCTCGGTCTCTCCCAGCAGGTAGTTGAACCGGCTTAGGTGTTCCCGGGTGTTTTTTGCCATGATCGACGCTCCTTTTTTAGTCCGAAATCGTACTTGCTATTTTAGTACGATTTCGGACTTTTGTCAACCAGCGGCCTCCTTTGAAAGAAAGCGGCAGGAGCGGGACATACTAAAAGCGGGGCACTTGGCCCCGCTTTTGCAACAAAGAAAGGAAGGATCACTATGGACCACGAATACCGCGACCCGCACCACCATGAAGACCAGAACGCCGTGACCGAAGTGGGCACCCCCGAACCCCATCAGCCGGGCTGCCAGCCGCCCCGGGCGGAGGGGCTGGTGACCGAGGCCGACGCTTTTTACGAGGGGCTGGGCATGGGCGCCTATTTTCCCTCGGTGCTGGACAGCGCCGAAACGCCGCAGCGGCTTGGGCCGGAGGACTGCGGCCCCGACAAGCGCGGCTGCGGCTGCCAGAGCGAGCCGGCTGAATGACCTGCGCAGGGCCGTTCTTTCGCTGAAAAGAGCGGCTCTGCAGTTTTTTTTGCATGATGCAAAAAAGGTTGATTTCACAGGCCGGTCTGGTATAATAAGGATGAAGACGGTCTTTCCGCAAAGAGAAAGGCCTCCCATTTGAACATGATACACTGCAAGGAGGTCAATACAAGATGAAAGTTATCGAGACCAGCAAGGCGCCCGGCGCGATCGGCCCCTATTCTCAGGGCTTTGAGGTGAACGGCTTCGTGTTCACCAGCGGCCAGATCCCCGTGGATCCCTCCACCGGCAACGTGCCCGAGGGCATTTCCGCTCAGGCGGAGTGGAGCTGCAAGAACGTGGGCGCCATTCTGGAGGCTGCCGGCGTTGGCTTTGAGAATGTGGTCAAGACCACCTGCTTCCTGGCTGACATGGGCGATTTCGCCGCGTTCAACGAAGTGTATGCCAAGTACTTCGTTTCCAAGCCCGCCCGCAGCTGCGTGGCTGTGAAGGCCCTGCCGAAGGGCGTTTTGTGCGAGATCGAGGCCATTGCCGAGAAATAAGCACCCGCATCTTACATGAAAAAAACCGCTCGCCTGCCCTCGTGGCAAGCAGCGGTATTTTCTTTTTATCTATCAGGAACCGCTTGCCTCGTGGCAGGCGCTGCACACTCCGTACAGGGTGAGCGCGTAGCCTTCGATGGCAAGTTCCGGCCGGGCGGCGATCATCTCATCCAGCGGTGTTTTGTCCAGCTGAACATCCTCCACACGGCCGCACCGGGTACAAAACATATGGTCGTGTTCCGCCAAGGTGCGGTCGAAGCGATCGGCCTGGCCGGGAATGGTCACCCGGCGCACACGCCCGGCTTCCACAAGCCCGTTCAGATTACGGTATACGGTGCCCAGACTCAGGCCCGGGCAATCGTCCCGCACGGCGGTGTAGATCTCATCGGCGGTGGGGTGATCGCAGCGGCTCTGCACCTGCCGCATCACCAACTCCCGCTGCCGTGAATAGCGCATGGTTCTTCCCTCCTGTTCCCGCCTGCGCGGCAAAGACCACGCGACGCATATTTACTGCATATAATAGTAATTGTTTTCACATATTTTGTCAAGGGTCATCCCAATGACGAGCCGCTCAGCCCTTCTCGCCGCCTTTGATCCGCTGCCAATAGGCTTTGGCGGCCTGCTCGGTCTTGTTCTCGCCCCATTGATAATATTGCACACCCTCCAGTGCGTCGGGCAGGTACTGTTGAGCCACCCATCCGTCGGGATAGGCGTGGGGGTATTTGTAGTGCTGACCCTTCACCGCTGCGTCCTCGCCGTCGAAATGCTTGTTTTGCAGATGGCGCGGGATGGGGCCGGTGCGGCCCTTTTGAAGGTCGGCCATAGCGGCGTTGATGCCCGCTTCACCGGTGTTGGACTTGGGTGCGGTGGCCACCAGGATGACCGCGTCCGCCAGAGGGATGCGCCCTTCCGGCAGGCCCAGCATGGTGGCGGCGTCCACCGCCGCCTTGACGATGGGGATGATCTGGGGCCAGGCAAGGCCCACGTCCTCACAGGCGCAGACCATCAGCCGGCGGCATGCGCTCACCAGGTCCCCCGCTTCCAGCAGGCGGGCAAGGTAATGCAGCGCCGCGTCCGGATCGGAGCCGCGCATGGACTTCTGATAGGCGGAAAGGATGTCGTAGTGGTCGTCGCCGTTTTTGTCGTACCGCATGGCGGTGCGCCCGGTGACCTGGCGGGCCATTTCCCCGTCCACCCTGCGCGCCCCCGTCTCATCGGTACGCGCCGCGGCGGCTGCCAGTTCCAGGCACCCCAGCGCCTTGCGCATATCGCCGCCGCAGCCGTGGGCCAGAATGTCCAGCGCGTCCTCCTCCACCGTGAGGGGCACGCCGTCCATCTCGGACAGGCGCCCGGCCGCGTTGCGCAGGCCGTCGGCCACGTCGGCGGGGGTGAGGGATTTGAACTCGAACACGGCGCACCGGCTGAGCAGCGCGTTATAAATATAGAAATAGGGGTTTTCGGTGGTGGAGGCGATGAGGGTGACGGTGCCGTCCTCGATGCACTCCAACAGGCTCTGTTGCTGTTTTTTGTTCAGGTACTGGATCTCGTCCAAATAGAGCAGCAGGCCACCCTGGCTTTGCAGGGTGCCGATCTCCGCCAGAACGGCCTTGATGTCCCCTGTGGAGGCAGAAGTGCCGTTGAGCTTGTGCAGACGCATGCCGCTCTGTTCCGCAATGATGCGGGCCACGGTGGTCTTGCCCACGCCCGGCGGACCGTAAAAAATCATGTTGGGCACCGTTCCGCTCTCAATGGCGCGGCGGAACACGCGCCCCTCCCCCAGCAGGTGCTTCTGGCCCCACACCTGACCGAGGGTGCGGGGGCGCAGGCGCTGGGCCAGCGGTTCAGCCACGGGGGGCACCTCCCGTCTCGGTGACCGGCGCGGCCCAGTCGTTCAGCTTTTTGGCCGCATAGCCGGGATTCACAAAATCGTCGATGGCATAAACGAGACTGCGGTCCCAGAAGTTCCACTCGTGCACGCCGTCCCACTGGAGGCGGCGGTAGTGGGCCAGGGGCAGCGCCCGCAGGCACTCGTCCACCGCGTCGTTCTGGTAGCGGATGTAGTAGGGCTCCTGGTCCTGGAAGCCGTTGGTGAGCAGAATTTTGGGCTGTTGGTCCGCGGGCAGCGCTGCCACCTTGGCCGCCAGCTGCCGGATCTCACTGGCCTCGGGCAGGCGCAGGTCCGGCCCGAAGATGGGCGCGAACACCTCTTTGACGCCGGGGATGTGGGAGTGCTCCAGCATCATGGCCACGTCCACCGCGCCGGAAAAGGAAGCGCAGCCGGCGTAGAGATCCGGGCGGCTGAGGCCCAGATACAGCGCGCCGTAACCGCCCATGGAAAGGCCGCCGATGAAGTTTTTCTCCCGCTCGGCGGGCAGGTGGAACATCTCCCGCAGCAGCACCGGCAGCTCCTCGGTGACAAATCCCGCCCAGGCTCCGCCGTAGGTCATATCCTGATAGAAAGAGTTGCCGCAGTCCGGCGCCACCAGCGCCAGGCCGTTGTCGGCGGCGTAGCGGGGGGCGGCGGTCATCTGCATCCAGTCGTCGCCGCTGTTGGTGAAGCCGTGGAGCAGGGTGAACACGCCCTTCACCTTGTTGCCCACCTCCACCGGAAGGTCGCAGGGCAGATAGATTTTGACGCCCACGGTGGTGAGCAGCCGCTGGGATTTCAGTTTGCACTCGATGTAAGCCATAGCCTTTTCTCCTCAAAAGAGCCCGGCGGCCGGCACAAAGGCCCGGCCGCCGGGAAATTTGGTTTATTCGTACAGCGGGAAGCGGCGCACCAGCTCCGCCACACGGGCGGCCACGTCCGCTTTCTTACCCTCGAAGTCGAAGATGCAGTCGGCGATGCAGCCAGCGACAACGTCCATCTCCGCCACGCCGAAGCCGCGGGTGGTGACCGCCGGGGTGCCCACACGCAGGCCGCTGGTGATGAAGGGACTGCGCTTCTCGCCGGGCACCGAGTTCTTGTTGGCGGTGATGTGCACCTCGTCCAGATTGTGCTCCAGCTCTTTGCCGGTGCACTCCAGGTCGGAGAGGTCGATGAGCATCATGTGGTTGTCGGTGCCGCCGCTCACCAGCTTGACGCCCCGGCTCTGCAGCCCATCGGCCAGAGCCTTGGCGTTGGTCACGATGTTCTGGGCATAGGTCTTGAACTCGGGCTTCAGCGCCTCGCCGAAGCAGACCGCCTTGGAAGCGATGACGTGCTCCAGCGGGCCGCCCTGGGTGCCGGGGAAGATGGCCTTGTTCACCTTCTTGGCGATCTCCTCGTTGTTGGTGAGGATCATGCCGCCACGGGGCCCGCGCAGGGTCTTGTGGGTGGTGGTGGTGACCACGTCGGCATACGGGATGGGGCTCATATGCGCGCCGCCCGCCACAAGGCCCGCGATGTGGGCCATGTCCACCATCAGAAGCGCGCCCGCCTCGTGGGCGATATCGGCCAGAACGTCAAACTTGATGGCCCGGGGATAGGCGGAAGCGCCGGCCACGATCATCTTGGGCCGCACTTCCAGCGCCTGGCGGCGCAGGGCATCGTAGTCGAGGAAGCCGTTTTCGTCCACACCATAGGCCACGAAGTTGTAATTCTTGCCGCTCATGTTCACCGGGCTGCCGTGAGTCAGGTGGCCGCCGGCGGCCAGATCCATGCCCAGGATGGTGTCGCCCAGCTCCAGCAGAGCGAAATAGACGCCCAGATTGGCCTGCGCGCCGGAGTGGGGCTGCACATTGGCGAACTTCGCGCCGAACAGCTGGCAGGCGCGCTGGATGGCCAGGTTCTCCACCTCGTCCACACAGGCGCAGCCGCCGTAATAGCGGTGGGCAGGATAGCCCTCGGCATACTTGTTGGTGAGCACGCTGCCCATGGCGGCCATCACCGCCGGGCTGACGATGTTCTCGCTGGCGATGAGCTCGATGTTCTGCCGCTGGCGGACCAGCTCCCGCTCCATAGCCGCGGCCAGTTCCGGGTCCTGCCCGGCCACAAAGCCGATGGTGTCGATCATTTCCTTGTACATGAAGTTCCCCTCTCTTTCCTGAATGTGCATTTGCCCCAACGGACGGTATATGTTATCATTATACCCCCGCCGGGCCGCCGGCACAAGGGCCGGTTTGCGCTTTGTGAGAATTCATGCTATAATGGCGGAAAACATCGGAAATGAGGGAAACACATGACCACAAAGGCCCTTGCTTTGGAAGTGATCGAACGGCTGAAACAGGCCTATCCTCTGGCGGACTGCACCCTGGACTATGACCATGCCTGGCAGCTGCTGGTGGAGGTGCGCCTTGCCGCCCAGTGCACCGACGCGCGGGTGAACGTGGTGGTGAAGGACCTGTTCGCAAAATACCCCGGCGTGAAAGAGCTGGCCGACGCTGAGCCGGAAGACATTGAGGCCATCGTGAAGCCCTGCGGGCTGGGCCATTCCAAGGCGCGGGACATCAGCCTGTGCATGCGCAAACTGCGGGACGAATACGACTGCAAGGTACCGGACGACTTCGACGCCCTGCTGAGCCTGCCCGGCGTGGGCCGCAAGAGCGCTAACCTCATTATGGGGGACGTGTTCGGCAAGCCCGCCATCGTCACCGATACCCACTGCATCCGGCTGTGTAACCGCATCGGTCTTGTGAAAAACGAGAAGGACCCCAAAAAGGTGGAGATGGCCCTGTGGAAGATCATCCCCCCCGAGGAGGGCAGCGATCTGTGCCACCGCTTTGTCTACCACGGGCGGGAGGTGTGCGACGCCCGCAAGCCGAACTGCGCCGCCTGCTGCCTTGCGGACATCTGCAAGACCGGCAAAGCCGCCGTCAAAGCTTGACAATCTTTTCTCATGGCGCTATACTTTACCCCGGACATAAAAACAGGGGCGCTGGGTGCCATACCCGGCTGAGATCGAGGCGAAACGCAGCCTCGAGTCACCTTGAACCTGATCCGGGTAATGCCGGCGTAGGGAGTTTGAGGATCGGACGCTTGAAGAGCGCCCCTGTGCAGTTTTGCGCGGGGGCGTTTTTGTTTTTATGTACTATTCTTTGAAAGGTCGCTGAACCTGTATGAACAAAACCTTCTCCAAGACCCGCATCCTTGTGGAATGCGCGCTGATGGTGGCGCTGGCCACCGTTCTGGGCTTCATTCCCGTCTACGAGCTGCCCCGCGGCGGCTCGGTGACGCTGGTGAGCATGGTGCCCATCCTGCTGGTGAGCCATCGTCACGGCGTGAAGTGGGGCGTGCTGACCGCCTTTGTCCACAGCCTCATCCAGCTGATGCTGGGCATCAAGAACCTGGCCTGGTGCCAGACTTTCGGCGCCGTTGTGGGCTGCATTTTCCTGGACTATGTGCTGGCCTTCACCCTGCTGGGTCTGGCCTGCCTGGTGGCCAAGCCCAAAAAGCCCCTGGGCCTGGGCGTGGGCGTGAGCACCGTCATCATGTGCTTTGGCCGCTATCTGTGCAGCTTCCTTTCCGGTTACATCGTCTGGAAAGACTACGAGACCGCCTTTGAGTGGATGGAAGGCTTCGGCTGGGGCGCGGCCATCGCCAACATGGGCGAGAACGCCCTGTGCTGGCTGTACAGCGCTGTCTACAACGCCACCTACATGATCCCCGAGACCATCCTCACCGTGATCGCCATGGTGATCCTGGCTGGCGTTGCGCCCAAGCTGTTCAATCGCCAGAGCTGAGTTTTTCCGTTTTTTGCAAAGGCCGCCCCGCCGGGGCGGCTTTTTCTCTATCCTGCCGCTGTCATGATAAAAAATTCACTTTTTTATTGAAGTTTGCATTATTATCGGCTATAATTCACCTCGCTGCGTTTTTTCGCAGAATTGAAAAACAAAGGAGATCGAGAAATGAAACATCAAGTCACTCTGGCACTGACCCTTGCCCTGGCCATGGCCGCCAGCCTGCTGGCCGGCTGCACCAACACGTCGGGAGGGACCCAGTCGTCTGGGGCGGCCCAAACATCCCAGGTGGATGCAGTATCTGAAACGAAAAACGAGAGCGCCGCTTTCACCGATGAAATGAAGATCCCCTATGCGGTGGATCTGTCGCCCGAGGACGGGGCCGACTCGGTGGAACGGCTGGGTGACCACGAAGATTCGCCCTATTTCGCCCATCCCGATTACTACAACATGGAGTCCAGCGACACCCTCACCATTCTGACCGGGTTCGAGACCATGCAGCAGACCAGCGAATGGGCCTGCGGCGTGACCAGCTCGCTGATGGTGCTCAACTGGTACGACCGTCTGGGCGACTGGAACGAGGAGAGCCTGGCCGCGCTGCGCCATTCTCTGGACGGCACGGAACTGGAAGGTTATCCCGGCACCACGCTGAAACAGGCCATGGACATTTTCGACGGTGTGGGCGGTTTTACATACACCACTACTCTGGACTACGAAGACCACGCCTCTGAGGTATGGATGGACACCATCCAGGGCTGGCTGGCGGAAGGAAAGCCCGTCATGGTTTGCTACAACGACTGGGGCGGCCATTGGCAGGTCATCATCGGTTACGATACCATGGGCACCGACACCCAGCAGGACGATGTTTTCATCGTGGCCGATCCTTACGACACCACCGACCACTGCCAGGACGGCTACGGTGTGCTGATGGCCGAGCGCTTCATGTATAATTTCTCCATGTACGGCGCGTTCCCCGAATCCGAAGGCGGCAGCGACTTTTTGTTCCTGGTGGCTTGCCCTGCCGAAGAATAAGATCATCGCTTTCTGATTTTTGAAGGGCGGCGGGTGCAGTGCATCCGCCGCCTTTTTTGCGATCGTCCGGCGCACTGCGTCTCGCCTTTTTCCGGCCTTTTTCACGCAGGGCAACCGCTGGTTGCAGGAAATGGAAAACCATGTTGGTGGCGCGAAAAAGACGTTTCTGATAGAATAAAGGCAGAAACCACAAGGAGGAACACCGTTATGACCTTGGGCAACCGCATTGCGTCACTGCGAAAAGCCGCCGGGCTTTCCCAGGAAGCGCTGGCCGCAAAGCTGGGCGTCAGCCGGCAGGCCATCGGGAAATGGGAGGCAGATACCACCCTGCCCAGCCTGGACAACCTGCATCAGCTGGCGAAAGAGCTGGGGGTGAGCATCGACGCGCTGCTCACCGGCGAAGAATCGCAGGCGCAAAGCAGCCTCGAAAACGAGCCGGCGCAGGCTCCCCTCTCGCTGGAGGGGATACAGGCCCTGTTGGACAGCAGCGCCCGCAGCGAACAGCGGCATCAACGCCGCACCCTGCTCTGGCTGGGCGCTCCGGCTGTGCTGGCGGCGCTGGCGCTGGCGGCGGGCCTTGTGTGGCAGAACGGCCAGCTGGCTTCGCTGCGCCAGCAGCTGGAGATCATGCGGAGCAACGTGTCCACGCTGGACGGTTCCGTTGCCGCGCTGCAAAACCGGTTGGACACCTTCACGCCGAACGCGCCCCAAACCGCCCCTTCCGAAAGCCTGCTGGCCAGCTGGGACATACAGACCAAGGAGTACTCCCCCACCGATGGCCGGGTGCTGATGAGTCTTTCCGCCACACCGCGCACCATCACCGAGGACTGCGTCCTGCGTTTCAGCTTTGTGCTGAGCGACGGGCAGAGTCTGTCGATGGACGCAGTGCGGGGCGAGGGCGATGTGTTCTTTGCCGAAGGCTGGGTGCCGCTGACGGAGAGCTACACTCTGAATGTCAGCCTCACCCAGGGCGGCGAGACGAAAGCGGAACAGCTCTACACCGAGCCCGTCTTTGCCGGCCAGTACGAGATGCAGATCCGGGAACTGCCCTTTGTGATGCAAAGTTCCAGCCACATCTTCGGCTCCGACACCTTCACCGTGCGGCAGAGCGGCGGCGACTATGAGATCCCCGTGGAAGTTTGTTATTCGGAGAACAGCCAGCCCTATCAATGGCCGGTGGAAGCGTGGGTCACCGCCACGCTGGTGGGCGAAGAGGTGCTGGATCTCGCGCTGGACACCGAGTTCATCCAGCCGGGCAGCGAGAAGGGCCCCAGCGAGCCCTCGGGGCAGGTGACCTTTTACCTGCGGTTCACCCTGGAGAAAAAATCCTTCACTCTGCCCTGGACAGCGGAGTACGGAAACGGCGAGCTGCCCGAGCTGGACTACCAGCTGCATATTCTGGACAACGGTGGCAACGAAAGCACCTATTCTCTCAACATTTAAAAAAGCGGCGGGTGCAAAACCCGCCGTTTTCTTTTTAACGACGCCGCCGGGCCCTTGCGCAGGCGGCGCTTTTTCGCTATACTATAAAGAAGTACCCATAGAGGGCAACAAGGGAAAGAGGGAAAGCCATGTTTACCATTGTGGAGCGCAGCGAACTGAACCCCACCGTGACCAAACTGGTGGTGAAAGCGCCGCTGATCGCCAAAAAGGCCCAGCCGGGCCAGTTCGTCATTCTGCGGGCCTGCGCCGACTCCGAGCGCATCCCGCTGACCATCGCCGACCAGGACCCCGCCGCCGGCACCGTGACCGTCATCTTTCAGGTGGTGGGCGGCGGCACCATGCAGCTGAACAGCCTTTCTGTGGGCGACGCGCTGCAGGATTTCGTGGGCCCTCTGGGCCGCCCCACCGAGCTGGAAGGCCTTAAAAAGGTGGCCGTGGTGGGCGGCGGCGTGGGCTGCGCCATCGCCTACCCCGTGGCCAAAAAGCTGCACGAGCTGGGCTGTGTGGTGCACACCATCGCCGGCTTCCGCAGCGAGGATCTGGTCATTCTGGAGGACGAGTTCAAGGCGGTGAGCGACCGCTTCATCCTGATGACCGACGACGGCAGCCGGGGCGAAAAGGGCGTTGTGACCAAGCCCCTGGAAGAGCTCATCTCTGCCGGCGAGGGCTACGACGAGGTCATCGCCATCGGCCCGCTGGTGATGATGAAGTTCGTCAGCCTGACCACCAAAAAGTACAACGTCAAAACCATCGTCTCCATGAACCCCATCATGATCGACGGCACCGGCATGTGCGGCGGCTGCCGTCTGACGGTGGGCGGCCAGACCAAGTTCGCCTGCGTGGACGGGCCGGACTTCGACGGTCACCTGGTGGATTTTGACGAGGCTTTGCAGCGGGGCGGCATGTACCGTGAGTTCGAGGCCCACGCCCGCGAAGAAAGCTGCAATCTGCTGCACAAGGAGGTGCGCTGATGGAACGGAACATGGACCCGAAGCGCTGCCCCATGCCCAGCCAGGCGGCGGACGTGCGCAACAAGAATTTTGACGAAGTGGCCCTGGGCTACACCCCCGAGATGGCGGTGAACGAGGCCAAGCGCTGCCTGCACTGCAAGAATATGCCCTGTGTGTCCGGCTGCCCGGTGGGCATCCACATCCCCGAGTTCATCGGCAAAATCGCGGAAGAAGATTTTGAGGGCGCCTACCAGGTGCTCAGCGCCAGCAGCGCACTGCCCGCGGTGTGCGGGCGGGTCTGCCCTCAGGAGAACCAGTGCGAGGGCAAGTGCGTGCGGGGCATCAAGGGCGAGAGCGTGGGCATCGGCCGGCTGGAGCGCTTTGCCGCCGACTGGCACCGCGCCCACTCCACCGCCGCGCCCGAAAAGCCCATTCCCAACGGCCACAAGGTGGCCATCATCGGTTCCGGCCCCTCCGGTCTCACCGCCACGGGCGAGCTGGCCAAAAAGGGCTACGACGTGACCGTGTTTGAAGCCCTGCATCTGGCGGGCGGCGTGCTGGTCTACGGCATCCCCGAGTTCCGCCTGCCCAAGGACATCGTGCAGCAGGAGATCGACGGGCTCAAGGCGCTGGGCGTTTCCATCGAGACCAACATGGTCATCGGCAAGGTGCTCACCGTGGACGAATTGATGGAAGAAGAAGGCTTCGAGGCGGTGTATGTTGCCTCCGGCGCGGGTCTGCCCCGGTTTATGAACATCCCCGGCGAAAGCCTGAACGGCGTCTACTCCGCCAACGAGTACCTGACCCGTGTGAACCTGATGAAGGCCTACCGGCCGGACAGCCGCACCCCCATCCAGCACAGCCGTCGGGTGGCGGTGGTGGGCGGCGGTAACGTGGCCATGGACGCGGCCCGCTGCGCCAAACGTCTGGGTGCCGAGGAGGTTTACATTGTCTACCGCCGCAGCATGGACGAGCTGCCCGCCCGTCGGGAGGAAGTGGAGCACGCCGAAGAGGAAGGCATCGTCTTCAAGCTGCTCACCAACCCCGTGGAAGTGCTGGGCGACGAAAACAAGCGGGTACGGGGCATCGCCTGCGTTGAGATGGAGCTGGGTGAGCCGGACGCTTCCGGACGCCGCCGCCCGGTGGAAAAGCCGGACAGCCGCTTTGAACTGCCGCTGGACACGGTCATCATGGCCATCGGCACCAGCCCCAACCCCCTCATCCGCTCCACCACCCCCGGTCTGGATACCGACCGGCGGGGCTGCATCGTGGCGGACGAGACCGGCGCCACCAGCCGCCCGGGCGTGTTCGCCGGCGGCGACGCGGTGACCGGCGCGGCCACTGTCATTCTGGCCATGGGCGCGGGCAAGGAAGCCGCCAAGGCCATCGACGAGTACATCAAAAACCGCTAAAACACATAAAAAGGCCGGGCAAGGAAGATTTTTCTTCCCTGCCCGGCCTTTTTCAGCGTTGTTTTTCCATGACGAAATTGGTCAGCAGCACACCGTGGCGCTCCACCTGCTGCTGCTTCACCACCCGGTAGCCCCTCGCCTCAAAGAAGGGACGTGCCGTGATGGAGGCGTGTGTGACGATGGAGCCTTTTACCGTTTGTTCCAACCGGTCGCAGAGGGCGGCGGCAATTCCCTGCCGCTGGTGCAGGCGGTGGACATAGAGCCGGTCCAGATATCCGTCGGCGGCGATGTCCCCAAAGCCGAGGATTTTCCCCTCTTCCTCTGCTACAAGGGTATAATGCTCCCGAAAAGAGCTGTCCCAGGCCTCCAGGTCCACCTTCCCGTCGGCCCAGGCATCCAGCTGGTCAGGCGTGTAGTGCGCGGCGTTCACTGTGTGGACCGTTTCATAAAATAATTCCGCCAGAGCGGGGCAATCCGATGATCGGTAGGGCCGGATATTCATATGTTTCTCTCCCTTGTTCAATGTATTGCCATGATACCATTCTTTTCTTTGGGCTGCAACCGCAGGTGCATTTTTCTGTCGAATGTGGTATACTGGATTGAAAAGTATGATTTTTGTCCGTGCCGCAGCGGCGCGGGACGGAGGTGCGCTTGATGGCAAGAACACACAGGGCGGAGGACGGCCCGCTGGGCGGTGCGGTGATCAGTCAGCAGATCGCCGCGCGGCTTCTGGATGAGATACGGGACGGGGTTTATTCCGCCGAGACAAAGCTGCCCGCAGAAGTGGAGCTGGCCGCAAACCTGGGCGTGAGCCGCACGGTCATCCGGGACGCGCTGGCGGAACTGGAGCGGGAAGGCTATGTGGAACGAGTCCGGGGCATCGGCACGGTCATCAACCGGCAGGTGGCGGCACTGCGCCGGCGGCTGGATCAGAAGTTCGAATACAACGCTATGATCCAGGCCATGGGCCGCACGCCGCATGCCGACCATATTTCAGTGCAGAGGCTGGACGCCGACGAGGCGCTGGCCGCGCGGCTCGCGCTTGAGCCGGGGCAGCCGGTGCTGATGATCAAAAAACGTGTGCTGGCAGACCGTCAGCCGGTGATCTGGTCGGTGGACTACCTGCCCGCCGCTCTCTTTCCGCCGGCACTGCTGGACCGGCTGGATTTCGGCCGTCCGGTGTTCGACGTTATGGAGGAAGCCTCCGGCGTTTCCGTGGTGAGCACCGTAGCCCATGTAAGCGCTGTTCTGGGCGATCCCGCTTCACGTCGCATCCTGGCCGTTCAGCCCCACGAGGCTTTGCTGTTGCTGGAAGAAGTGAGTTACACCAAGCTGGCAAAGCCGGTGATGTACTCCCTTTCCTACTACACCACCTTCTTTGATTTTGCGCTCCTGCGCAAAAAATTCTGAACCGGGCGCACCTTTTCGGGCGTCCACGAACCGAAACAGCCGCCCGTACCCTTTTGATGGGGGTGCGGGCGGCTGTTTTTCACACTGTCGCTTCGGCGCGATGGCCGGCCGCTTCGTTTTCGCTGCGCAAAACCACCTGTCCGTTCTGTACGCAGGCGGTAAAGCTCTCCCCGGGGCAGGCCTGTCCTGCGGCGATGCTGTCCGCCAGGGCCTGCTCCACCGCCCTGCTCACCGTGCGCCGCAGATCCCGCGCGCCGTACACCGGCCGGTCCCCTCCCGCCAGCATGGCGGGCAATTCCGGGCTGTGGCGCAGCCGGTAGCCCCGCGCCTGCGCCCGTTGCTCCAATTCATCCAGCATCCGCTCCGCGATGCGGGTCAGGTCCTCATGCAGCAGCGGGCCGAACACCACCAGTTCATCCATTCGGCCCAGCAGTTCCGGACGGAAATACTTTTTCGCCTCGCCGATGACCTGTTGCCGCTGGCGCTGGGGGATGGTCTCCGGTGTGGCGCCAAATCCCACCAGTCCCCCCTGCCCGGCCAGGTGCTCTGCCCCCAGATTGGAGGTGAGCAGAATGATGGTGTTGCAGAAATTGGCGCAGCGGCCCATGGAGTCGGTGAGACGGCCGTCCTCCAGAATTTGCAGGAGCAGATTTTGCACGTCCGGGTGAGCCTTTTCGATCTCATCGAACAGCACCACTGCATACGGGCGGCGGCGCACCGCCTCAGTGAGCAGGCCGCCTTCATCGTGACCCACATAGCCCGGAGGCGCGCCGATGAGCTTGGCCGCCGCATGGGCCTCCATATATTCGCTCATGTCAAAGCGCAGCAGCGCCTTTTCGGTGCCGAACCACTGGCGGGCGAGCATCCGTGCCAGGTGCGTCTTGCCCACGCCCGTGGGGCCGAGGAAAAGCATGGCCCCCAAAGGCCGCCCCGCTTCCCGCAGGCCGGTACGGGCACGGCGCACCGCACCCGCCACCGTGTGCACCGCGCTCGCCTGCCCCACCACGCTCTCCGCCAAACGCTGTTCCAGCAGGGCCAGCTTTTCCCGTTCCGCTTCGGTGATGCGCTGCACCGGCACGCCGCTGGCCCGGGCCACCACCCGGGCCACGTCCTCGGCGGTCAGTTCCCGGGAGCGGTCATTTTCCCGCTCGCAATGGATGCGCAGAGCGGCAGCAGCCTCGTCCAGCAGGTCGATGGCTTTGTCCGGCAAAAAACGGCCCGGCAGGTACCGTACAGACAGCTCCACCGCCGCTGCCACCGCCTGCGGCGGGATGCTCACCTGATGGTAGCGCTCATAACGGGGCACGAGGCCGGACAAGATGCGTTTGGCCGATTCCGGGTCCGGCTCCTCCACCACCACCCGGCCAAAGCGGCGTTCCAGTGCCGCATCCTTCTGGATGCAGCGGCGGTACTCTTCCTGGGTGGTGGCGCCGATGACCTGGATCTCCCCCCGGGCCAGCATCGGCTTCAGGATGCTGGCCGCATCGATGGCGCCCTCCGCCGCGCCCGCGCCCACGATGACATGGATCTCGTCGATGAACAGAATGGTGCTGCGGTCCTTATAAAGCTCGTCCAGGAGGGATTTGAACCGCTCTTCAAAGTCGCCCCGGTACTTGGTTCCCGCTACCAGGCTGGCCATATCCAGGCTCAGGATGCGCTTGTGCAGCAACTGGGCCGGAACGCGTCCGGCGGCAACGGCCTGTGCCAGTGCTTCCGCCAGAGCGGTCTTGCCCACGCCCGGCTCTCCCACAAGGCAGGGGTTATTTTTCTGGCGGCGGCAAAGTATTTCAATGACCCGTTCCAGTTCTTGC
The DNA here is from genome assembly GCF_048426865.1 of Candidatus Allofournierella merdipullorum. Taxonomy (NCBI): domain Bacteria; kingdom Bacillati; phylum Bacillota; class Clostridia; order Eubacteriales; family Oscillospiraceae; genus Allofournierella; species Candidatus Allofournierella merdipullorum. Next base: position 24,759 of record NZ_DBFNWJ010000036.1, on the reverse strand, counting down.
TCCCGGCAAAGCACAGGATCCAGCCGGCTCTCCGCAGCCATCTGCGTGAGGTCCCGGCCGTACTTTTCGCTGGCCTTTCCGCTGCGGGGCGGAGCGGAGAGCCGGGGCTGCAGCGGCAGAACCAGCTGACCGGACAACTGCCGGCACTCCCGGGCAGCCTCGCTCAGTTCCACGCCCCACTCGGTCAGCCACCGGCTGGCGGTACAGCCCGGATCCTCCAGAATGGCGCAGAGCACATGCTCCGGCTGCGCCTCCTTCATGCGGGCAGCGTGAGCACCCAGTACAGCGAAATCCAGCGCCTTGCAGGCTTCGGGAAGGAAATCCCGGGGCGAAAGGCGACGGCTCTCGTTCATACCGCCCAGCGCGGCCACCCGCTGCGTCACCTGCGACTCTTCGATGCGCCGGGACTGGAGAAAGCGGGCGGCGGGAGTGGCGCCGCCCCGGAGGATGGCCAGCAAAATATGGCCTGTGCCCGCCTGGGTCTGCCCCATCTCCCCCGCAATGATCAGCGCCTGGTTGAGCATTTTTGCCCCCTGGCGGGAAAACCCTTTGAAACGATACTGCATGGTGACCTTCACTGCCCCTTCGATTTTTTCTAAGGGCAGTATGGGCGGATGCACAGCGGTTAAACGGGAATGGGAAAAGTTTGCAACCGTTAGAGCAAACAGCAAAAAAGGCCCCCTGCCTTTCGGCAGGGGGCCTTTGAAAGCCTCACAAGCTCTTTCGATTACTCGTAGATCTTGGAAACAACGCCGGAACCAACGGTGCGGCCACCCTCACGGATAGCGAAACGCAGACCCTCGTCCATAGCGATGGAGGTGATCAGCTCAACGTCCATGGTGACGTTATCGCCGGGCATGCACATCTCGGTGCCTTCGGGCAGGGTGATGACGCCGGTCACGTCGGTGGTACGGAAGTAGAACTGAGGACGGTAGTTGTTGAAGAAGGGGGTGTGACGGCCGCCCTCGTCCTTCTTCAGAACATAAACCTGGCCCTGGAACTTGGTGTGGGGATGGATGGAACCGGGCTTAGCCAGAACCTGGCCGCGCTCGATGTCGGTGCGCTGCACACCACGGAGCAGAGCGCCGATGTTGTCGCCGGCCTCGGCGTCGTCCAGCAGCTTGCGGAACATCTCCAGACCGGTAACGGTGGTCTTCATCTTCTCTTCCTTCAGACCGACGATCTCAACTTCCTCGCCGACCTTGATCATGCCGCGCTCCACACGACCGGTAGCCACGGTGCCGCGGCCGGTGATGGTGAACACGTCCTCAACAGGCATCAGGAAGGGCAGATCGGCCTTGCGGTCGGGGGTGGGGATGTAGCTGTCGACAGCGTCCATCAGGTCCAAGATGCACTTGTACTCGGGAGCGTTGATGTCGGTGGAGGTGCTCTCCAGCACGGCCAGGGCGGAACCCTTGATGATGGGGGTGTCGTCGCCGGGGAAGTCGTACTCGTTCAGCAGATCGCGGATCTCCATCTCGACCAGATCCAGCAGCTCGGGATCGTCAACCTGGTCAACCTTGTTCATGAACACAACGATGTAGGGCACGCCAACCTGACGGCTCAGCAGGATGTGCTCACGGGTCTGGGGCATGGGGCCGTCAGCAGAGGACACGACCAGGATAGCGCCGTCCATCTGGGCAGCACCGGTAATCATGTTCTTCACGTAGTCGGCGTGGCCCGGGCAGTCCACGTGGGCGTAGTGACGGTTGTCGGTCTCGTACTCCACGTGAGCGGTGTTGATGGTGATACCACGCTCGCGCTCCTCGGGAGCCTTATCGATGTTGGCGTAATCGGTGAACTCGGCGTCGCCCTTCATGGCCAGCACCTTGGTGATGGCGGCGGTCAGGGTGGTCTTGCCGTGGTCAACGTGGCCGATGGTGCCAATGTTGACATGAGGCTTAGTACGCTCAAACTTAGCTTTTGCCATTTTAATAGTCCTCCTTTTTTTGAACCATTGAACCTATGGTTATAATACTAAAACATTTGCCAAAAATCAAGTTCTTTTTGGGCTTTAGGCTCAGTCCTTCTTGCGGCCGGCCATGATGCCCTCGGCAATGTTCTTGGGGACCTCAGCGTAGTGGCTGGGCTCCATGGAATACTGACCGCGGCCCTGGGTCTTGCTGCGCAGGTCGGTGGAATAACCGAACATGTTGCTCAGCGGGACGAAGGCGTTGATCTGCTGCGAGCCGGTCAGAGCTTCCATGCCCTGGATCTGGCCGCGGCGGCTGTTCAGGTCGCCAATGACGTCGCCCATGTACTCATCGGGAACGATGACGGCGACCTTCATGATGGGTTCCATGATGGCGGGATCAGCCTTGGCCATAGCCTCCTTGAAGGCCATGGAGCCGGCGATCTTGAACGCCATTTCGGAGGAGTCGACCTCGTGGTAGGAGCCGCCCTTCAGGGTGACCTTCACATCCTCAACGGGGTAGCCAGCCAGAATACCGGCCTTCATGGCGCCCTGGATGCCCTGGTCGATCGCGGGGATGAACTCCTTGGGAACGTCGCCGCCCACAACGGCGTTGACGAACTCGTAGCCCTTGCCAGGCTCGCCCGGCTCGATGTCGATGATGCAGTGACCGTACTGGCCCTTACCACCGGACTGACGGGCATACTTGGTGTTGGCGCTGGCCGGACGGCGGATGCACTCGCGGTAAGCAACCTGCGGCGCGCCCACGTTGGCCTCCACCTTGAACTCGCGGAGCAGACGGTCCACGATGATCTCCAGGTGCAGCTCGCCCATGCCGGCGATGATGGTCTGGCCGGTCTCCTCGTCGGTCCAGGTACGGAAGGTGGGATCCTCTTCAGCCAGCTTGTTCAGCGCCAGACCCATCTTCTCCTGACCAGCTTTGGTCTTGGGCTCGATGGCAACGCGGATAACGGGCTCAGGGAACTCCATGCTCTCCAGGATGACGGGATGCTTGGGATCGCACAGGGTATCACCGGTGGTGGTGTTCTTCAGACCCACGGCGGCGGCGATATCGCCGGCGTAGCAGATCTCGATGTCCTGACGGTGATTGGCGTGCATCTGCAGGATGCGGCCCATGCGCTCGTTGTTGTCCTTCACCGAGTTGTAAACGGTGCTGCCGGCTTCGACCTTACCGGAGTAAACGCGGAAGAAGCACAGCTTGCCGACAAAGGGGTCAGTGGCGATCTTGAACGCCAGCGCAGCGAAGGGAGCGGTGTCGTCGGAAGGACGGCTGGTCTCCTCGCCGGTGCGGGGATCCACACCCTTGATGTCCTCGATGTCGGTGGGGGCGGGCATGTAGTCGACAATGGCGTCCAGCAGCTTCTGCACGCCCTTGTTGCGGTAGGAAGTACCGCAGACCACAGGCACCACAGTGTTGGCGATGGTCTCGCGGCGCAGAGCCTTCTTGATCTCGTCCTTGGTGAGCTCCTCGCCCTCCAGGTACTTCATCATCAGCTCTTCGTCGCTCTCGGCCACGGCCTCGATGAGCTCGGCATGGTACTGCTCAGCCAGCTCGCGCATATCCTCGGGGATCTCCTCCACGCGGATATCCTTACCCATATCGTCGTAGTAGACGTCGGCCTTCATCTCGATCAGATCGATGATGCCCTTGAAATCGTCTTCCTTGCCGATGGGCAGCTGGATGGGCACCGCATTGCACTTCAGACGCTCGCGCATCATCTTCACAACGCGGTAGAAATCGGCGCCCATGATGTCCATCTTGTTGACGTAGGCCATGCGGGGAACATGGTACTTGTCGGCCTGACGCCAAACGGTCTCGGACTGGGGCTCCACGCCGCCCTTGGCGCACAGAACGGTAACAGAACCGTCCAGAACGCGCAGGCTGCGCTCCACCTCAACGGTGAAGTCCACGTGGCCCGGGGTGTCGATGATGTTGATCCGGTGCCGGTTCTTTTTAGCGGCGGCGGGATCGTTCAGCAATTCCGTGTGGCTCCAGTAGCAGGTGGTAGCAGCAGAAGTGATGGTGATACCACGCTCCTGCTCCTGCGCCATCCAGTCCATGGTAGCCGCGCCATCGTGCGTCTCACCGATCTTGTGATTCACGCCGGTGTAGTAAAGGATACGCTCGGTGGTGGTGGTCTTGCCGGCGTCGATGTGCGCCATAATGCCGATGTTTCTGGTCATTTCCAGAGAAACGTCTCTTGGCATATTAACCTCCTAAAACTCCAGACAGGATCAATAGCGGTAATGGGCGAAAGCCTTGTTGGCCTCGGCCATCTTGTGGGTATCCTCACGCTTCTTGACAGCGTTACCGGTACCGTTCACGGCGTCCATGATCTCGTTGGCCAGACGCTCGCGCATGGTGCGCTCGCTGCGGCTGCGAGAGTAGCTGGTCAGCCACCGCAGACCCAGGGTCTCGCGGCGCTCGGGGCGCACTTCCATGGGCACCTGGTAGGTGGAGCCGCCCACGCGGCGGGCCTTGACCTCCAGGCTGGGCATGATGTTCTCGAGAGCTTTCTCGAACATCTCCAGGGGATCGTTGCCGCTCTTCTCCTTCACGATGTCGAACGCATCGTAAACGATCTTCTGGGCAACACCCTTCTTGCCGTCCAGCATCACGCTGTTGATCAGACGGGTGACCATCTTGGAATTGTAGACAGGATCAGCCAAAACGTCACGCTTTGCAGTAATACCTCTTCTAGGCATCTTTCTTCCCTCCTTCACAGAATGATATCATCGGTACTCGAAAGCAATAAACTCCCGTTGTGCCATGCAAGGTCTTACTATTTATATAAATAAGCCTTTGATGGCGGGGTATACGTTTGATTACTTCTTCGCGGCACCGGCCTTGGGGCGTTTCGCGCCGTACTTGGAGCGGGCCTGGTTGCGGTTGGCCACACCCTGGGTGTCCAGAGTACCACGGATGATGTGGTAACGCACACCGGGAAGGTCCTTAACACGGCCGCCACGGATCAGTACTACGCTGTGCTCCTGCAGGTTGTGGCCGATACCCGGAATGTAAGAGGTTACCTCGATACCATTCGTGAGCTTAACACGGGCTACCTTACGCAGAGCAGAGTTCGGCTTTTTGGGGGTCATAGTACGAACAGCGGTGCAAACACCACGCTTCTGGGGGCTGTTGGCATTGCTGTAGGACTTGTCCAGAGAGTTGTAAGCCTTCTGCAGAGCAGGGGCGGTAGACTTGCGGACAGACACCTCACGGCCTTTGCGTACAAGCTGGTTGAAAGTAGGCATTGTGATCTCCTTTCTTCAATGATTTATGTTCAGGCGGCATTGCCGCCAAAACACCAAAAGGGCATAATTACGCCAAGGGGCGCAACAGTTTTATTGTACACACTGTGGCTGTGCATGTCAACAGTATTTACAAAAAACTTTGCAGCAAATCAGCCAAAAATTCATTTTTTCGGCCGAAGGGAAAAAATATCGCCCAGCCCCCGGGCCGACACCGCCAGAATCAGCGGCAAAAGGCCCACGAGATAGCGGGAACGGGTCTCCCACACCAGCAGGAACAGCCCCGCGCCCAGCAGCGTCACCAGCGCCGCCCAGAGCAGGCCGTCCGCCTGTTCGCCCCGGCGTGCCTGACAAAAAGCGCACGCTGCAAGGCCCAGGCAGATCAGCAGCTGCTGGGCGTTCACAAGGGTCCGGAAGGCCGGCCAGTGCTCGCCGCTGTCCGCCACCCACTGCTGCAAAACGCCGGGGGCGATGGGGTCGATGCCCAGCTTGTGGGAGCCGAACCAGCTGCCGTCCGCCCAGGTGTAGGCCAGTTTCTGCCGCAGGTGGTCCAAAAAGCCCAGCGGGCCGTAGTCCGCCAGCCGGCGGAGGATCTCCTCTTTTGCGTGAGCCGTGCGGGCCGCAGCGTCCGGCAGAGCCTGGCTGGCCAGATGGTCGCTCTCGTCGTAGCCACCGGGGTTTTTGAGGCCCATCATCACATAGTGCAGCGGCGGCAGGCGGTATTCTTCGATGGCACCGGTGTCCAACACAGGGTTATTGCTCAGCCAGACCTGCCAGCCGGCCATGCACACCGCGAACACCGCTAATCCCGCGGCGACCGCCTTCAGCGCACCGCCCCGCCGCAGCAGCCAGAGGAGCACCAGCGCCAGATAGAGGAAAAAGGCAGTGGGTTTGAGGCGGAAGGCCAGAAAGGCCGCAAGGCCCATCACCGCCGCCAGCCACGGAGAACGCTTGCCCTCGCTCCAGCGCTGGGCAAGATAAATGCCCAGGCTGACAAAGGGCATGGAGAGGGTGTCGGTGTAGAAGATGGGGCCGTAGAGCCACAGGCCCGCGCAGGCAAAGCAGGCCAGCGCCGCCGCCAGCGCCCATTTTGCGCCCCAGCGCCGCTTCGCCGCCGCCCAGAGCAGCAGAACGGACCCGTCGATGGCCGCCAGATTAAAGAGGATGCCGCTGGCGAGGGGCGAAAGGCCAAGGATGCTGCCGGCGATGAACACCGGCGCCAGCACAAGGGCCAGAAAGAAGTTGTTGTTGGATTCAAGGAAATACTGCCAGTCAATGCGAATGGCGCCGGAGGAGGTGATCTCCAGCGCGCCGTGGTAGACCCGGCCGAAATTCCAGGCGGGTTCCACCCGCACCGCGAAGGCGAACGCCCCCGCGGCAAGGACAAAGAGGGCAAACAGCACCCAGAACGCCCGGCGCGCGCCGTTCTCGGTGAGGCTGGCCAGCAGCGGCCGCAGAGCGAACAGCACCGCCAGCGCAGCAGCCGCCAGCAGCACCGACCAGATGCCCACCGAGAACAGGCAGACGGCCAGCACAATCGCGAAGAATACAGCGGCCGCCCAGAGGGCCAGTTTATACAGACACCGCAGCGCCACCGCTCTCTCCCCTCTTTCTCCGTTCATACACCGCTTTCGCGCCCCAAGCCAGAGCCGTGAAGGCGCTCACCGCCAGCGCGGCGTTCCAATACCAGTAGCCCGCAAATTCCACCGTGAGGTGGCCCGAACCTGCCGGCAGCGTCACCGCCAGCCGGCCGTCGGGCGCGGCAGTGAGGTCGAGCGTCTGGCCGTTCAGCCGGGCGGAATAGCCGGGATAAGCAGTGAGAGGCAGATACACCACTGTATCCTGCTGGGCGGTGTAGTCGAATTCGATACGGCAACCGTTTTTGGTCAGGCCGGTCACCTCCAGTTCACTCTGAGGTTCCAGCGCGCTGGAAGCCGCTGCGAGGGTCTCATCGTTCACGCCCTCCGGCAGATACTCGTTGTAGTTGCCGCCGATGTGCGCGATGCCGTCGGTCTGGCCCATGTATACCTGGGAGGCCAGCAGGCCGTCCATCATAGAACTGGCGGGCAGGACTGCCGCCGCCAGCAGAACGCCCAGCACCGCCAGCTTCGCGCCCCGCCCCCGGAAGGGGATGGTGGCCGCCGCGGCCACCACCGCAAAGCAGGCGGCGGCAAAGGCCAGCGTGCGCCAGGGGAACTGCACCGGCGAGAGCAGCCGGTCCAGGGCGGGGATGCGCTGGAGCAGCTCCCAGGGGAAGTAGACGCTGGCCGCATAGAGGCACAGGCTCGCCGCCACCGCCGCAGCCACGCCCTGCCGAAGCCCCGGGCGCGGCCCGCTCTGCACGTCAAAGAGCCACCAGCCCGCCGCCAGCAGGCCAAGGCACACCAGCGGCGCAAGACCCAGTGTGAGGAGCATCTCGCTGTCCAGGCTGCCCAGCGACTGGCTCCAGAGGCCCGGGTCGGCAGACCAGAAGGTGGAGAACATCTGGGCGGGATAGAGAGAGTGCTGGTGCAGGTCCACATGGGAGCCAAAGATCTTGAAGCCGCCCTTCAGTGTGTAGGTGAGGAAAGGCACCAGGAACCACAGATTCACAAGGACCGTCAATCCGGCGGCCTTGCCCAGCGCCGCCAGGCGGGCGGGTTTTGTGAGGGCAGGCAGCGCCGCCAGGGCGCACAGCACTGCGAACACCGCCGTCATCTCGGTGGTGAGAATATGGCTTTGGAAGATGCCGGTGCAGGCCAGCACCAGCCAGGGCCACTGGCCGGCATCCCCCGCCAGCAGCTGCCACAGGCTGTAAAGCAGCAGGGGCAGAAACGCCATGGCCAGCACTTCGCCCAGCGCCGCGCGGATGTACAGGTCGCACAGGCGGTAGGGCGAGAGCAGATAAACGATGGCCGCGGCCATGCCCGCCGCGCGGCTGTTCATCAGCCGGCGGCCGCAGAAGTAGGCGGAGAAGGCAGTGCCCAGATTGATGGCGAAGAGCAGCGCCTTCCAGCTGAAGAGGATGGAAGCGCCCGCAAGGCGCAGCGACGCCGGGAAATAGAGGAACAGCTCCGGGTACATCACGCCGGTGGCGTAGCCCTTGCCGCCGAAGTGCTGGGTGCTGATGCGGGCGGGCCACTGGCCGCTCTGCAGCGCCCCGAACAGGCCCTCGATGCGGCGCAGGTGGAACTCCTGGTCCATGCCCACCGTCAAAAAGTCGGTGAACAGCGGATAGCTGGCCAGCAGCGCCAGCCCGATGAGCGCCGCCACCACCGCCGCCTGGGGCCGGCCTCTGCGCGCCGCGGCATAGAGCAGGCCGGCCAGCGCCAGCACAAAGAAGATCAGCAGCAGCGGGTCGGTCCAGTAAAGATAGCCCGAGCGCAGGGTGAGGGTGTTCACCGTGAGGGCGCCCTCGCCGCCGTAATAGACGCGGAATTCCAGATCGTCCACGGTGCGGTCCAGAGCAAAGTCCACCCGGGCCTGGGTCTGGGCCGGGTCAAGAGCCAGCGTGGCCAGCACCCGGCCCTGGGTGTTGTCCTCATTGAGCCAGCCGGGGCTGTACACCTCCACATAGCTGCCCGCCCCGTCGGTGGAATACATCATCGTCAGGGAAAAGGAGCCCGGCTCCAGATAGACGCCGGGGCCGTACATGAACAGGCCCGCCTCCAGATAGGAGGGGTCGGCATAGCGGGAATCCGCCGTGGTGGCCGTCTCGACGGTGGAGTCCAGCTCCATGGCGGTGAAGGTCTTGAGATAGCGGCTCTCCCGCAGAAGGGGCAGCAGCAGGCAAACGAGCGCCAGCACCACGGCCCAATAGCGTATGGTCTGTTTTCGTTCCATTCGTTTTTCCTCACACAGTCAGTTTGGTCCGTCTGCGCAGCGGCACGCGCCAGCCGGTGTGCCGGGCGACGGCCCACGCCGCCAGCCCCGCCGCCGCGGCAAGGCTGACCAGGTCGTCCACGCGGAAATACCACAGGCCCCGGTACCACACGGTCATGTGTCCCGCGTCGCTCTGGGTCCGGACGGTCAGGATGCCGTTTTCACCCGGCTCGCAGGCCAGCTCCGCGCCGGTGCCGTCCACCGCCGCATAGCCGGGGTACCAGGTCAAAGGCAGCTCCACGGCCTCGCCGCCGGAACCGCTCCAGTCAAATTCCATCCGGTTGCCCCGCTGGGACAGGCCGCTCACCTGCAGCCCCTCGCCGCCGGCGACGGGACGCCGCCGGGCGATGAGGTCTCCGGCGCTGGTACCGGTGTACAGGTACTGGGCATCGTACAGGTTATCGGTCACCAGCACTCCGTACCGGGAGTAGCTGGGCTGTTCCGCCGTTTTCTGGAGCATCTGCCCCGCCGAGGGCAGCAGCACCGCGCAGAAGGCCGCCGTCAGCACCAGAGCCTTTGCCTGCCGGGAAAGGCCCGTCAACTTCCAGGCGGCCAGCGCACCGCCGCAGAGGGCAAGGAACAGGCTGGCGGTGGTGAGAAAGCGCCAGGGGAACTGGATGACCGCCACCTTTTCGCCCACCACCGGCAGCCGCTGGGCCAGCGCCCAGGGGAACAGATCGGTGCAGAGCCACAGCGACAGGCCGGCAAAGGCCGCCGCGCCCGCGCCCAGCCGGGCGGACGACGGCAGCTGCGCCTTCTCCAGCCAGGCCAGGCCCAGCGCCAGCAGCAATGCTCCGCCCGCGGCCAGCAGCGCCAGGCCGGGGGTCAGTAGCATCTCCCCTTCCAGCGTGCCCTTGCGCATCGCGTCGCCGCTCACCGAGCCGAAGGTCATGAACAGCTGGGCGGGATAGAGGGCATAGTCCCACACGTCAAACTTGAGATGGAAAATGTTGAAATCTTCCCGGGAAAAGCGCGCCCAGGGAAGGATGTACCAAAGATTGAGGGCCAGTGCCAGCGCCACGGCCTTGACCAGCGCGAAAAAGCGCTCTTTTTGAAAGACTCGGCGCAGGCACACAAGACACAGCAGCCCGCCGAACGCCACGCAGAAGATGGTGGAGATGAGGTGGCTCTGGATGATGCCGGTCATGCCCAGCGCCAGCACCGGCCAGCCATCCGCCTCACGGAACAGCACCAGCCAGAAGCCCAGCGCCACCACCGGCAGAAAAGTCATGGCCATCGCCTCGCCCAGCGCCGCGCGCACATAAAGGTTGCAGATGCGGTAAGGAGCGAGCGTGTAGAGCACGCAGAACAGCAGCGCGGCAAAGGAGCCGCCCAGCATCCGCCGCCCCGCCTTCCACGCGAAAAGGGCGGTGAATGCGTTCAAAGCCAGAATAGTAAAGCGGTAGGCCCCTTCCAGCGAGACGCCGGCAAAGCGCAGTAGCGCCGCCGGGTACAAAAACAGGTCGGGATAGAGCAGGCTGGTGGCATAGCCCTTGCCGCTCACCGGGGTGGGCTGGATGCGCACCGGGAACTGCCCGCTGGCAAGGCCGTCGGCAATGCCCTGGATGCGGGTGAGGTGGAAATGCAGGTCCGGGCCGTAGGAAACGCCGGGCGTGAGCGCCGGCAGGCTTGCGGCCAGCGTGCAGCAGACCAGCACCGCCAGCACGGCCTTCTGTTCCCCGGTCTTCGGCCCCAGCAGCAGGAACGCCGCCAGCGCCCCAAGGGCCAGCACAGCGAACAAACCGTCCACGTCGCAGAACAAGCCGGAGGTCAGCCGGGCAGGCGTGGCCGTTTCATCGGTCCAAACCTGCACCCGCACCCGCTGGCCGTCCACCGCAAAGGCCGCGCTGCCCGTCTCGTTCAGCTGCACGCCCTCCCGGTTGTCTGCCGTGAGCCGGTCAGGGGCCAGCACCACCGCAGAGCCGGCGGCCTCCCCTTCCCATTCCAGAGTATAGCGTCCCGCGTCCAGCCAGAGGTCCTGGCTGACATGCCATTCCCTTTGGTCGTCCAGCACCTCCGGGATCTGCTCGGGCACATCCCACCGCAAAGGCACATTCAGGGCGCTGTTTTGCACCGCCCAGACCAGCGCCAGCGCAACACAAAGCGCCAGCACCGCCCAGCGGCGAAGTTTCGTTCGTTCCATGGATTCCTTTCCCCTTCCCATCGCCTCTGTTCATTATACAACACACCGGGCCAGCGCGCCAGCCTGTGAACGCCTTGGCGGCGGGGTTTTGCGCATTTTTTCGCCGGGCATAAAAAACCGCCCCGGCGCGCGGAGCGGTTTTGAAAGGGATTTCGTGTTGCTCACTGCACCTGCAGGTCCAGCAGTTTCCAACCGTCCCCTTCCCGCACCGCGTACATCCGGTACACGGAGGGGTAGCTGCGGGGACGCAGGCCTTCCTTATAGACCATATAGGTGAAGCGCACCGTGCCGGCCGCGGCGTCGGGGCCGAAGCTCTCCAGCTCCGACACGGAAAACTCCTCAAAAGCGGTGGAGTCGTGGCTGACATACCAGCTGGAGTCGAAGGTGCGCAGGCTGTTGTAGAACTCCGTGTCCGGCACAAGGCTGCCCTTGAGTTCGGCAAAGGAGGCGTCGTCGGAGACATAGCGGGCATAGACCCGGGCCGTCCGGTCCAAAAACTCCTCCAGCGACGCGGCGTCCCCTTCGCCCGGCTCTGTGGTGACAACGGCTTGCAGCGGGGTCTCCCACTCCACGCGGCAGCTTCCCTTTTCGCTTTGGGCGGTCACTTCCGGCTGCTCCAGCAAGCCGTCCACCTGCCAGGTGCACTCCATGGGCGCCGCCTCGCCCAGCGCCTCAAAGCCGGGGACCGGGGCGGTGCCGGTAAGCTCATTCTCCTCCAGCGGCCGGCCGTCCACCAAGACGGTCACGCCCTGGGACGCGCGGACGGTCACGGCGGACAGTTCCTGCACCTTGGGCCAGGCAGTCCACCCGTCCCCGTCGGGGAAGAGCAGGAACTCCGCCCGGCCGCCCTCGTCGTCCACCACCACGTAGGTCTCGGTCCCGTCGGCCGCGCCCTTGCGCACAAAGCGCAGGCTGTCCCGATCGGCAGGCAGGCCGTTCAGCAGCGCCCGGGCCTCTTCCAGATACTGGCCTGCGGTGGCGAAGCGTCCGGGCAGCATGGCCTCGGGCACGTCCTCTTCCTTCAAAGCATTGCCCTGCACCGCCTGCACGCTGCGCAGGATGGCCGCTTCGGGGGTGGCGGCTTCGTAGCGCACCAGAGCGGCCCAAAGCACCGCCAGCGCTGCCGCGCCCAGAGCACAGAGAACCAGGGCAAAGCCCACCGGCCAGGGCCAGAAGGGGCGGGGCCGGCCATAGCGCCATTTTTGTTCGCTCATGCTTCCCCCTCCCCTGCTTTGTCCACTACGAAGGCGGTGGGAATGTTGCGCGGGCCGTAGAGCGAGGCGCAGACGTTCACCGTCTCGCCCTGATAGATCATCTGGGTGCTGGAGCCGCCGTCCAGATTGGCCGCATTCACCGCGCCCCATTCCTGCATCACCTGGATGCAGTCCTGGTAGGTGGCGCCGAGGCTCTGGGGCTGGCGGCCGTCGATGGTCAGCAGCAGCACCGCACCGTCCGCCCGCTGGCCGATCACCGTGCGGGGGTTAAGGCCGCCGCCGGTTCCGGAGATCTCGGCGGGCTCGCCGTTGATGATGAACGCCGGGCCGAAACTGAGGGCGTCCCGCAGGCCGCGCTCCATCGCCTGGCGGCCGGTCATACGGCCCACCACCAGATGGTCGGTCTCGTCGAAGCCGATGACCGAATACTCCTGATCCATGCCGCCGGCGCGCAGTTTGCCCTGCTGAATGACCAGCCCCAGCGGCACGCTGCCGGTGCCCACACCGTTCTCGTCCACAAAGCCGCCGCCGTTGATGCCGGCCACGGCGTCGGCGTCAGCCACCAGCTGTTCCAGCTTCTGGCCTTTGCCCTCCGGGTCAAAGGAGGCGATGGCCGCCACCCGCACCCGGCTGGGATCATGGACCACCAGCATCTTGCCCTTGAAGCTGCCGCCGTTCACGTCGTGAAGTTCGATGGTATCCTTGGGTACCTGGGCGTCGCCGGTCTCAAACTCGCCGCCGGCTTCGGTGACTTCACCCGTCTCCAGCACGCCGTTCTTATCCAGAATGGCCTGCACCTCTTCGTCGCTCAAAAAGATATGGGCGGTGAATTTGGCGGCGCTGGTCTCCATCACCGTGTGCACAAAAAGATCCCGTGCCGCGGGGCTGGGCCCTTTGCACACGATATAAATTGCCCCCAGCAGGAAGGCGATCAGCGCGCAGAGGAACACCCCTGCCATCACCAGCACCCGCAACACCGGGCGGCGGGCACGGCCGGGCCAGGGCGCCGGGGTCGTTTCCGTTGGATGTTGTTGAGTCGTCACGATACCCTTCTCCTTCACGCGGGTCCGCCAAAAGCGGACGGGATATTTTCAAAAAAGTCGTTCTTCGCTTCGTCCGGGCCCACGTTGGTGTAGGCAAGGCCGAACTTGCGGCAGTCGTTGCTGCCGCCCGCCTTCATCTCGAACCACTGGGTCTGGCTGACGTGACAGGCAAAGCCCTCCGCCGCCATCTCCAGGGCGGTGCGTCCGTCAAAGGAGGCGAGAGGCATTTCGCCCCATTCCATCTGGATGGTATTTTCCGGCCAGAGATGCAGGTAACACTTGGGCACCTGCCAGACGCCGTATTCTTCGGCGCTCTCGGGGAACCGGGCCGCGTCGCCGCTCATCTCCAGCGCCGACAGCAGCGTGACGGCGTTGAGCATATGGGCCCCGTGGCCGTACTCGCCGTCAATGTCGTGCCCCAGCACCACGCTGGGCTTGAAGCGGCGCAGCTGTTCCACCTGCCAGGCGGTGACTTCCTCCTCGTTATAGACCTGTCTGGCGCTCTCAAGGCTCTCTTTGGAGGCGTAGAGGTCCGGGAAGTCGGAGATGACGGGATAGTTGCGCACTCCCACCGTCCACAGGCCGTTCAGCAGCTCGTGGGGACGGTAGGGCTCGCCCCAATGGTTTGTCATGTAGGCCACCTGCACCGCGTAACCCTTTTCCCCCGCGTAATAGGGCAGCGTCCCGCCGAACCAGAGGTGCTCGTCGTCGGCGTGGGTGGGCAGCACCAGCAGATCCGCCTTTTCGCAGGGCGGCTGCCACTGCTGCACCCAGTCCGGCACCTGGCCGGGAGTAAACGCATACACCTCACAGAGGACCGTGTCCGCCGGAAGATGCAGCGTCACAGTGGAAGCGGGCTGCTCCAGTTCCACATACTCGTGAATAAAGCCGTTTTGGCCGCAGGCCTGCTCCGTGCCGTCGGCAGTCTCCAGCCGCCACTCCACCGGGCGGTCGAAAACAAGGTACAGCTCGCCGATGTTCGTCTCGGCCTGCAGGGTGATGGCAGTATCGGCGGAAAGGCGCACCTTACAGAAATTGTCGGGGTCGTTGATGTTTGCGAGGTTCAGCCCCTCACCGCTGGCGGTGAGTTCCACCTGCTGCGCCGCGGGGCGGGGCGTAGGCTCCGGCGTCGGGGCCGGCGTGGGGCTGGGCGTGGGGGCCGCCGTGGCGGCGGGCGGCGCGCTTGACGCCGGCGCGGCGCAGCCGGAAAGCAGCGCCAACGCGGCCAGTGCGCCGCACAGGATCTGACGGATGTGTTTCATGCCATGCCCCTTTCGCCGCCTCTTTGCGCGGCTGTTCTATACCTCAAAACGTTGAGAAGCGCCGGTTTATTGCATATTCTGTGCAAGTATAAGGAAAAGCGCGGCGCTTCCCCGTTTTGGGAAAGCGCCGCGCTCTCATCTTGCTTTACGCCGGAGAAAACGCGCTCATTCCTCCGCGGAGACGGCGGCCGCAACGGGCTCTTCCGTCTTTTCGGGGACCGGCAGACCCAGCTGCTCGGCCTCGCGGCGGACGAGTTCTTCCTCCACCTCCGGCAGACCGGTGCCCGCGGGGATCAGCTTGCCGATGATGACGTTCTCCTTCAGGCCCATGAGCGGGTCCACCTTGCCCTTGATGGCGGCTTCGGTGAGCACGCGGGTGGTCTCCTGGAAGGAGGCGGCGGACATGAAGCTGTCGGTGGCCAGAGAAGCCTTGGTGATGCCCAGCAGGACCTGAGTCCACTTGGCCTCTTTCAGGCCTTCCTCGCCGTCGGCGATGCGCTGACGGATGATCTCGTTCTGCTCCTCCACCTTCATCTTGTCGGCCAGAGCGCCGCCGATGAGGTTGGTGGAACCGGCATCGTCCACGCGGACTTTGCGCAGCATCTGCCGCACGATGACCTCGATGTGCTTGTCGTTGATCTCAACGCCCTGCAGGCGGTAGACCTTCTGCACTTCCTGGATGAGGTAGTTCTCCACGGCGGTGCGACCCTTGATGGCCAGGATGTCGTGGGGGTAAGCATGACCTTCGGTGATCATGTCGCCCTTCTCCAGCTGGTCGCCCTCGGACACGCGCACGCGCTGGCCGAAGGGGATCAGATAGCTCTTCTCGCAGGGAGCGCCGTTCTCGTCCACACCGGTGACCACCACATGGCGGTTCTTCTTGGTGTCGTCGATGTGGGCGGTGCCCGCGATCTCGGTCATGATGGCCAGCGCCTTGGGACGGCGGCTCTCGAACAGCTCCTCAACGCGGGGCAGACCCTGGGTAATATCCTCCGCAGAGGCGATACCGCCGGTGTGGAAGGTACGCATGGTCAGCTGGGTACCGGGCTCGCCGATGGACTGAGCCGCGATAACGCCCACGGACTCGCCCACATGGACGGGGTTGCCGTTGGCCAGGTTGGCGCCGTAGCAGTGAGCGCACACACCCAGCTTGCTGCGGCAGCTCAGAACGCTGCGGATCTGCAGGCTGGTGATGCCGGCGGCCATGATCTTGTCGGCGTCGAACAGGTCCATCATCTTGCCCTCGGGCACGATGACCTCGCCGGTGGTGAGGTTGACCACATCGCCCACGGCGAAGCGGCCGATCAGACGCTCGCGGAAGGTCTCGATCTCCTCTTTGCCCTCCCGGATGTCGCTGACCATGATGCCCTCGGTGGCGCCGCAGTCCTCCTCGCGGATGATCACGTCCTGAGAGACGTCGACCAGACGGCGGGTCAGGTAACCGGAGTCGGCGGTACGCAGAGCGGTATCGGCCAGACCTTTACGGGCGCCACGGCTGGAAACGAAGTATTCCAGAATGTTCAGGCCTTCGCGGTAGTTGGCGCGAATGGGCATCTCGATGGTCTTACCGGCGGTGTTGGCCAGCAGACCGCGCATGCCGGCCAGCTGCTTGATCTGGTTCATAGAACCACGGGCACCGGAATCAGCCATCATAAAGATCTCGTTGTCCTTGGGCAGGTTGGCTGCCAGAGCCTTGGAGACCTTATCGGTGGTTGCCTGCCAGATGTTGATGGTCTGGGTGTAGCGCTCGTTCTCAGAGATCAGGCCGCGGTTGAACAGCTTGTTGACCTGAGAGACCTGCTTATCTGCGTCAGCGATCAGCTCGTCCTTCTGCGGAGGAATGACAGCGTCGCACACAGCAACGGAGATTGCCGACAGGGTGGAGTACTTATAGCCCTGAGCCTTGATGGAATCCAGCATCTTTGCGCAGGCACGGGTGCCGTTGCGGGTCATGCAGCGGGAGATGATATCGGGCAGGGTCTTTTTGGTCACGCGGAAGCTGACCTCATACTCCAGCCAGTGCTCCGGGTCGGTGCGGTCGATATAACCAAGGTTCTGAGGAACGGGGTTATTGAAGATGATGCGGCCAACGGTGGCATCCACCAGACCGGTGCGCTCCACACCATCAATGACCATGGTGCGGCGGACCTTGATGGGAGCGTGCAGGGTCACAACGTGCTCTGCATAGGCCATCAGGGCTTCGTTCTCATCGCGGAAGATCTTGCCTGCACCCTCTTCGTTCTCACGAACGGTGGTCAGGTAGTAGCTGCCCAGGATCATATCCTGAGTAGGAACGGTAACAGGTGCGCCGTCAGAGGGCTTCAGCAGGTTGCCGGAAGCCAGCATCAGCATCTTGGCCTCGCGGCAGGCATCCTCGCCCAGGGGCAGGTGAACTGCCATCTGGTCACCGTCGAAGTCGGCGTTGAATGCGGTACATGCCAGGGGGTGCAGCTTGATGGCACGGCCCTCGACCAGCACGGGGTTGAAGGCCTGAATGCCCAGACGGTGCAGGGTAGGTGCACGGTTCAGCAGGACCGGGTGGCCCTTGATCACGGTCTCCAGGCTGTCCCAGACCTCGGGCTTTGCACGCTCGACCATCTTACGGGCAGACTTGATATTGTTGGCAACACCCTTCTCGACCAGATCCTTCATCACGAAGGGCTTGAACAGCTCCAGAGCCATCTCCTTGGGCAGACCGCACTGATCCATCTTCAGCTCAGGGCCGACGACGATAACGGAACGGCCGGAGTAGTCAACACGCTTGCCCAGCAGGTTCTGGCGGAAGCGGCCCTGCTTGCCCTTCAGCAGATCGGACAGGCTCTTCAGGGCACGGTTGTTGGGGCCGGTGACCGGGCGGCCGCGGCGGCCGTTGTCGATCAGGCTGTCAACTGCTTCCTGCAGCATCCGCTTCTCGTTGCGCACGATGATGTCGGGAGCACCCAGCTCCAGCAGGCGGCGCAGACGGTTGTTGCGGTTGATCACGCGGCGGTACAGGTCATTCAGGTCGGAGGTGGCAAAACGGCCGCCGTCCAGCTGGACCATGGGGCGCAGATCGGGGGGCAGCACGGGCAGCACGTCCATGACCATCCACTCGGGGCGGTTGCCGGAAATGCGGAATGCCTCAACGACCTCCAGACGCTTCAGGATGCGGACCTTCTTCTGGCCGGAGGACTTTTCCACCTCAGCGGTCAGCTCAGCGCTCAGCTGATCCAGATCGATCTCCTTCAGCAGCTCCTGGATGGCCTCAGCACCCATGGATGCCTCAAACTCATCGCCGTAGCGCTCACGCATCTCACGGTATTCCTTCTCGGTCAGCAGCTGCTTCTTTTCCAGCGGGGTCAGACCGGGATCGGTAACGATATAGCTTGCAAAGTACAGGACCTTCTCCAGCAGGCGGGGGCTGATGTCCAGCATCAGGCCAATGCGGCTGGGGATGCCCTTGAAGTACCAGATGTGGCTGACGGGCGCGGCCAGCTCAATGTGGCCCATGCGCTCACGACGAACCTTTGCCTTGGTGACCTCGACACCGCAGCGATCGCAGATCTTGCCCTTGTAGCGGATGCGCTTGTACTTGCCGCAGTGGCACTCCCAGTCCTTGGTAGGTCCAAAAATGCGCTCGCAGTACAGGCCGTCGCGCTCCGGCTTCAGGGTGCGGTAGTTGATGGTCTCAGGCTTCTTGACCTCGCCGTAGCTCCAGTTGCGGATCTGCTCCGGAGAAGCCAGGCCGATTTTAATGGAATCGAAAACGTTGTTTTCCATGAAACGAACCCTTTCTTAATCTCTAGTTAAAAATCCACTTCGTCGGAAGCGGGAGCCGCACTGCCGGAGTTGTCATCTTCCAGCACAGAAGGATCATCGAAGCCTGCGTCAGCATCCTTGATGGTGTAATCGTTCAGCAGCTCATTCTCGTTGGTAACAGTCTCGGAACCTGCAACATCACGCATATCAAAGCCGGTCTCTTCGTCGTCGAAGTTCTGGCGCATATCGATCTCGTTGCCATCCTTGTCCTGGACCACAACGTCCATACCCAGAGACTGCAGCTCCTTCAGCATAACGCGGAAGGACTCGGGGATGCCGGGCTGCGGGATGGGTTCGCCCTTGACAATGGCCTCGTAGGTCTTGACACGGCCCTCAACGTCATCGGACTTGACGGTCAGGATCTCCTGCAGGGTGTAAGCGGCACCGTAGGCTTCCAGAGCCCAGACTTCCATCTCGCCGAAGCGCTGACCGCCGAACTGAGCCTTGCCGCCCAGAGGCTGCTGGGTGACCAGAGAGTAGGGGCCGGTGGAACGGGCATGGATCTTATCATCGACCAGGTGATGCAGCTTGAGGTAGTACATATAACCAACGGTAACGCGGTTATCGAACTTCTCGCCGGTACGGCCATCGTAAACGGTGGTCTTGCCATCACGGTCCAGCTCGATCTTGGAGAAGTCGATGATGTGGCCCTTCTCACCCATAATCTTGGGCAGCTTGGTGGGATATGCGGGAGCATTCTCACCGTGCCACAGCTCACGGGCGGTGTCGAAGGTATCGCCGATGTCGTTCTCACGCGCGGAATCGAACACGGGGGTCATAACCTTGATGCCGCATGCCTTGGCAGCGTAGCCCAGGTTGACTTCCAGCACCTGACCGATGTTCATACGGGAAGGAACGCCCAGGGGGTTCAGCACGATGTCCAGCGGGGTGCCATCGGGCAGGTAGGGCATATCCTCCTGCGGCAGGATGCGGGAAACGACACCCTTGTTGCCGTGACGGCCTGCCATCTTATCGCCGACGCTGATCTTACGCTTCTGAGCGATGTAGCAGCGGACGACCTCGCGGACACCGGGCTGCAGCTCATCGCTGTTCTCAGGAGTAAAGACCTTGACATCCACGATGATGCCGTACTCGCCGTGGGGCACGCGCAGAGAGGTATCACGGACTTCGCGGGCCTTCTCGCCAAAGATGGCGCGGAGCAGGCGCTCCTCAGCGGTCAGCTCGGTCTCACCCTTCGGGGTGACCTTGCCCACCAGGATGTCGCCGCTCTTGACCTCGGCACCGATGCGGATGATGCCGCGCTCGTCCAGATCCTTCAGGGCATCCTCGGAGACGTTGGGGATATCACGGGTGATCTCCTCAGGTCCGAGCTTGGTGTCACGGGACTCAGTCTCGTACTCTTCAATATGGATTGAGGTGTACACATCCTCGCGGACGATCTTCTCGTTCAGCAGGACAGCGTCCTCGTAGTTGTAGCCTTCCCAGGTCATGAAGCCGATCAGGGCGTTCTTACCCAGAGAGATCTCACCGTTGCGCATTGCGGGGCCATCGGCCAGCACCTGACCGGCCTTGACGCTCTCGCCCACCTCAACGATGGGGCGCTGGTTGATGCAGGTGCCTGCGTTGGAGCGGGCAAACTTGATCAGCGGGTAGTTGTCCACGCCGCCCTGTGCATTGCGGACGGTGACGTGGTCGGCATCCATCTTCTCAACGATACCGTCGTTCTTTGCCAGAACAGCGGTGCCGGAGTCGGTGGCAGCCTTGTATTCCATACCGGTAGCCACGATGGGCTGCTGGGTGACCATCAGAGGCACTGCCTGACGCTGCATGTTGGAGCCCATCAGAGCACGGTTACAGTCATCGTTCTCCAGGAAGGGGATGCAGGCGGTCGCAACAGAGACCATCATTCGGGGCGAAACGTCCATATAATCGACCTTATCGGCATCGATCTCCAGGATGTCATCGCGGCGGCGGGCAGAAACGCGGGGACGGATGAAGTGCTTGGTCTCATCCAGAGGCTCGTTGGCCTGAGCAACAACGTACTCGTCCTCAACGTCAGCGGTCATATACTCCACTTCATCGGTAACGACCTGATCGATCAGCTTGCCGTTTTCGTC
The DNA here is from genome assembly GCF_048426865.1 of Candidatus Allofournierella merdipullorum. Taxonomy (NCBI): domain Bacteria; kingdom Bacillati; phylum Bacillota; class Clostridia; order Eubacteriales; family Oscillospiraceae; genus Allofournierella; species Candidatus Allofournierella merdipullorum. Next base: position 4,175 of record NZ_DBFNWJ010000036.1, on the reverse strand, counting down.
GTAAGTCTTTTTGACCTTGCGGTAGGGAGCCTCAACGAAGCCGTACTCGTTGATCTTGGCGTAGGATGCCAGATAGGAGATCAGACCGATGTTGGGGCCTTCAGGGGTCTCAATGGGGCACATACGGCCATAGTGGCTGTAGTGAACGTCACGGACCTCGAAACCTGCGCGGTCACGGCTCAGACCGCCGGGGCCCAGAGCAGACAGACGACGCTTGTGGGTCAGCTCAGCCAGAGGGTTGTTCTGGTCCATGAACTGAGACAGCGGAGAGGAGCCGAAGAATTCCTTGATGGCGGCGACCACAGGACGGATGTTGATCAGTGCCTGCGGAGTGATAACGCTCTGATCCTGGCTCTGCAGGGTCATGCGCTCACGGATGACGCGCTCCATGCGGGAGAAGCCGATGCGGAACTGGTTCTGCAGCAGCTCACCAACGCTGCGGATGCGGCGGTTGCCCAGATGGTCGATATCATCGGTGGTGCCAACGCCGTGGCCCAGACCGTTCAGGTAGTTGATGGAGGACAGGATGTCCTTCACGGTGACGGTGCGGCCGATCAGCTGGTCATGGTTGCGGCGGAGCATTTCCTTCTGCTCCTCCACATCGGAGGTGGTGTCGAGGATCTTCTTGATCTCATCAAAGGAGCAGCGCTCGTTGATGCCGCACTCCTTGACATCAAAGGAGAAGAAGCCCTGTGCGTCCACACAGCCGTTGGTGATGACCTTGACCTTCTTGCCCTCGATGCTCAGAACAACGGTATCCACACCGGCGGCATCTGCCTTCTCGGCCAGCTCACGGGTGATCTTGCCCTGGGCCTCAACGATGATCTCGCCGGTCAGGGGAGCAACGATGTTCTCAGCGGCAACAAAGCCGGTGATGCGGCGGGCCAGAGACAGCTTCTTGTTCATCTTGTAGCGGCCGAAACGAGACAGGTCGTAGCGGCGCGGATCGAAGAACAGCATGTTGATCTGGTTGGTAGCGGACTCCACCGTGGGGGGCTCGCCGGGACGCAGCTTGCGGTAGACCTCCAGCAGGCCCTCGTCCTGGTTCTTGGTGGTGTCCTTCTCCAGAGTAGCCAGGATGCGCTCATCCTCGCCGAAGAAGTTCAGGATCTCCTCATCAGAGGAAAGGCCCAGCGCACGGCACAGCACGGTGACGGGCAGCTTACGGTTCTTATCGATACGGACATAGAACACGTTGGAGGCATCGGTCTCGTACTCCAGCCATGCACCGCGGTTGGGGTTCATGGTTGCGCTGTACAGGTCGTTGCCCACCTTATCTTTGGCATCTCCGTAGAATACGCCGGGAGAACGGACCAGCTGGCTGACGATGGCACGCTCAGCACCGTTGATCACAAAGGTGCCCGCATCGGTCATCAGCGGGAAGTCGCCCATGAAAATTTCCTGGTCCTTGACCTCGCCGGTCTCCTTGTTCAGCAGACGGGCAGTCACGCGCAGGGGGGCAGCGTAGGTCACGTCGCGCTCCTTGCACTCCTTGATGCTGTACTTGGGCTCCTTATCCAGACGGAAGTCCACGAAGCTCAGCGCCAGGTTACCGGTGTAGTCCTCAATGGTGCCGATGTCGTGGAAGACCTCTTTCAGGCCCTCGTCCAGGAACCACTGATAAGAGTTCTTCTGAACCTCGATCAGGTTCGGCATACTGATGACTTCGTCGATGTGGGAGAAGCTCATGCGCTCGGTTTTGCCGAGCTTTACGGGCTTGACTTTCATCATAAAATCAACCACTCCTTACTTTTATACTCTACGGATATTGCGTTATACGGGTCAGATTTGAGCACACACACATAAATCGACCCGTATCCTCCAAGGAAGTTCGTCGCTTTTCACAAACTTTTCGGTCAACACCGTCCAGCCGCTTCCAGTACAGCTCCCTTTTTGGCGCACTAGGCCATTATGTGATACTAATGCAGTATACACCTCAAAAGCCTTGCTGTCAAGCCATTTTTCGCATTTTGGCCCAATATTTTTGTCAAGCCCGCGATTTTATGGTGCGCACGGGCACGTGTAGGCTTTGCGCCTTTTGGCTCTTGATTTTTGAGTTTTGCACGTTCTCGCCAAAAACACCCTTGTGCATTTTGTACACCTTGGCTCTTGATGCGCGCTCTCCCCTGCTCATGCAAAAAGCACCGCAGCTTCCTGCGGTGCTTTTTGCCCTTCTCTATCAGGCGCTCTTCTTTTGTAATTGGACAAGCAGGCCATCGGGTAGTTCTTTGATTTGAACCTCGACTTCGACCTCTATGATCTCCGCCACTTCTTCTCTCCGATAAGGATGAAAGACCAACCCTTCCCATTTCCCAGATTCAAAGAGATAGTCCCCTTCTTCTGTCACACAGTGCGGCTCCCGCTCGTACTCTTCATCCATGCCATCCAACGTAAACAGAAGAATCCCGCCGGGTTTTGTAATGCGACACAACTCCCTCACCGCACGTTTTGCATCGAATTTCCGCATGTGGTCAAGCACATCTCTTGAAATGACTGCATCAAATTCGTTTTCCTGATATCCCGTCTGCAAAACATTTGCCGTTTTCAGCTTTGCGGATTTTCCTGTACTTTGCATGAGCCTTTCTGCAATTTCAACTGCACCGCTTGCCACATCAAACCCGCTCATATCAAATCCGTGCCGAAGTAGTCTCAACATATATACACCACAGCCACAGCCTGCATCACATACTGTTTTTGCTTTCTCCCGCAAGAGACATTCTATCATTTCATCCGGCTCTTCTTTCCGGGTAATATATTCTTTCAGCCGCCTTTCGTCTATTGCGCCCCAGGACGCATCCCAAAAATCCATTTTTAACGTTTCCCCTATCTCCTCACTGATAATAAGGGGCACCAGCCAATACGACCGGTACCCTCACTATATTCTCTTACGGAACAATTGACAGTTCTTTCATCAGCTTCTGCCGGTAAGCTCTGTCCTCCGTTGCCCGGCGGATATCATCCATCCGTCCACATTCCAGAAGCTTCTTCACCAGCAGTGCAAACATGTCCTCGCCCTGCTGGATACCAGACTGTGTTCCCTTCTGCATTCCAATCTGGATTCCTCTATTTTCTACACGTTCCAGAACTTCACACATATTCTGTGGACCTCCTTCCTGCTGGTCATTGCACACATCCTCAAATCGATGATCACCGGTCATTACGCTTAACAGCTGCAACGTTTCCTGTACATGCTTCATTGTCTGTGCACTGGGGGTATAATCGTTCTTTTCCCTTTTCTGCACAAAGTAATCCGCTACAATGCGGAAATCACTTTGGAACAGTTCAACCTGTTCTCTTGTCAGATAAGCAATCTCAAACAAATTGATTTTGTAGTCATTGACAAACGGCCTGAACTTTTCCGGCACATCCACTCGTTCTAAAAGCGACTTTGCCTGATTCCAGTGCTTTTTATGCCCGAAGTAAAGCACCAGCGTTACCACCGGATATCTTACTGCATTTTCCTTTTCCAGCAATTGTGCCCGATATTCTGCACCATCATAACCGATTACCCGAAGCGGCATATCCGGGTCAATACCTGTTTGGTTTTCTACACCAATACAGGCCAGCCGAATCTGCTCCTTCTTCCAGCGCTTGGCTACATCTCGCTCTATCTCGTGGACTTTTCCATCTGCTTTATAATAAGCGCGCGGTGCCTGATCTTCCAATTCATCCGCTTTCAGGATTTCTTCTCCCTGAAACAGCAGTACATTCACAATATCCGAAAACACATCGTTATATGCTTCCAGAATCTTTTCCGTTGCATCTTTTCCTGCCATTTCATCACCGTCCATCCTGTACATCAGGCAGATTACTTTTTACATTTTCAGTTTATCATAGAAACGTCTGTTTTTCAAGTACGCAAAAAAGCACCGCAGCTGCCTGCGGTGCCCTTATATGCTCATTCTTCCAGATAATCCCGCAGTCGCTTTGCGCGGCTGGGATGGCGCAGCTTGCGCAGAGCCTTGGCCTCGATCTGCCGGATGCGTTCCCGGGTCACGTTGAATTCCTTTCCCAGCTCTTCCAGGGTGCGGGCCTGCCCGTCCTCCAGCCCGAAGCGCAGAGTCAGCACCCGCTCCTCCCGGGGTGTCAGGCTCTTGAGGACGTTTGCCAGCTCCCGCCGCAGCAGTTCCCGCCCGGCCTCGACCACCGGCACGCCGGCTTCCTCATCCTGAATA
>NZ_DBFNWJ010000035.1:0-78516 GCF_048426865.1 Candidatus Allofournierella merdipullorum | reverse complement strand
CATTATAAGCTAAGAACAGAAAATATCAAAAAAAATTAAGAAAACGCTTGACTTTTGCTAAAAATCGTTATATTCTAAAGTCATAAAAGTAATCGAAGGTTCATCTGGTGTCACGCAACTGCTCGTAGGCGAGGTGGGCCTTTTTTCTTTTGTAAAATATTCCACAACCAAAGAGCCATTCGGTGTTGCCGCATCCGCGGTTTTACGCCGGATGGCTCTTTTTGTAAAAAGGAGAAAAAGCAATGAATCGTGAAACGAAAAGTAATTTTGTAGTCACAGCAACTGTAGACAGTGACCTCATCGTGCAGGCTTTTGAAGATGACCGGTGCTGTGGGTGTCAATCGCAAGCCGAGATGAGCCTCGCCGACATTCATCGTATCTCAGTGCATTTAGGGATTCCTATGACTGCTGCGTATGACAAATTCTGTGTTCCCTCTTTGAGCAATGGGTCTTTTGCAGCCACCGGCGTTTTCTTAAAGTCAGCAAAGGAGCACGTTTCTTGTCCCTTTGCCCAAGGGGATAAATGCACGCTCGGTCGTGCAAAGCCTACCAGCTGTCGCATGCGGCCATTGGTTCGCAATTTCAGGAAAAGCGCCGAACGTGTGTGGCGCGTCGGATATTTTCTGCCCGCAGAACCAGATACCACAGGTACTGTTAACTGCAAGGTATCCGACCTGCTGCTCAAATCGCACGCCATTGATACAGAGGTTTCCTATGGACAGCTACAGCTGGGCCTACTCGAAGTGGAGCGGCACTATAACTATATCGCTAATGCGATTGGCAAAGCGCCACAGCCGCGTATCACTCTCGAAGCATTGAGGCACATGTACACCGATTGGGAAAATACAAAAACACTTGATGAGAATGCAATGCAAAATCGCACCACTTATCGGCAAACGCTCTGGCATTTCACAGAACCTGTTCTCGGTATGTTGAACGGCCAATAAAGCCAATTTTTGAGACCTGTTTTCACCCAGGGGTTCACTAAATAGTGGATCCCTGGGTGAAAATCAATATGCACTCGACCAACCATTCTTCTTTCATGTGCTTTTCACTTTCCGGCGTTACTGCCCGAAAAGCCGTCTATAATGAAAACTTTTTATGAACTGGTGGACGATTTCGACTTACTCCACTACTAATAAAACTATAAGGAAAACAGGAGGACTCCAAAACATGTCTCATTCGCACAATGATTTCCCAATTTCCGGATACTTGGGCCGCTTGAAAGTGCATCATAACATGATGCGGACTAAATCCAGATATGACGCCCGGTATATGCTGAAAAACCCCTCTACCCAAAAAATCTATACCAATTCACAAATGCTGGCAGACCTTATGCGGCGCAAGGATCAGTATCCCGGGCTGGCTCCTCTGTTGAAGCCATGGATCCAGGAACTCACTGCACGCGCCCAGAAAAATCCCGACGCGGAGTTTTCCCTGCACTGCAGCAGTTCCACCAAAGATAGCGCGCTGGCGCGTTTGAAGAAAACGCGCTGGCACGAGTTGGAAATTCTGGCGCAGCTGCTCTATCGTCCGCTGTACGAGCGCAACCTGAAGTACGGCGATGTGACGGTTCGTGACTTTGTGATGTATCAGGCGCAGACGCTTTTTCCCGGAGACACCCCCGAGATGCGCACTCGTCTGATTGGCATTTTGGAAAACTATATCCTGCCCGAGATTGGGGAGGTAAAGCTGAACGCATTGGATGCTGGTTGTCAGAAAAAAGCCTTGGCGTCCATCAGCAGGAAACTCTCGGTCGGCAAAACCACCCGCGAGAACATTCGGCGGGCATATCGCGGGCTCATCCTGGCCATCGAGAGAAGCGGCTGGAGAGGCTGCTCCGCCGGTCTGCGGCTGGTCGACCTGCTCGAAGGCCCCGCCGATCCGAACAACGCTATCCTCAGAAGCTGCCGTGTCGCTCACCTGGACGACGCCCAGCGAACGGCACTGTTCGGCCTGCTTTTTGAGCCGGAGCATCTGTATGACTTGTTTTGGGTCGCGCTGCTCTACTCCGGTGCGGACCCGGCGGACATCGCCGGCCAGACCTACGGCGATATCGAGGAGCTGACCTTACGGGACGGGAGCTGCTGTTATACGATCCTGATCAGCCGCCGGGTGCGGAAGCTTCACGACCGGTATTCCACGCTGCAGGCAACCAATGAGAACTTCCCTATTTATAAGTTTCGTCGGCTCGTGCTCACTCCCTGGGCTGGGGATGTGCTGCTGCGCCGACTGGAACAGTTGCACGCCCTTGGTCTTTCCGATGATCAGATTCAGGAAATGCGCCTTTCGTCAGAAAAGCCGGGCGGCGCCATCGTCGGGCCGGAGGAGCTCGCCAAGCGCCTGCAGCAGCTTTTGCGGCAGGCGGGTCTTCCGACCGCAACCACCACCCGCACCGACAAAAAGGGGCACGCCTATCGCCAGACTGTAAAAGAGGATATAGCCCTGTTGCAGCGGGATGCCCGCTATCTGGCAATACAGTGCGGCGCCGACGAAGTGATGCTGCACGCCATGTTTGGCGACACCTGGACCGACACCGACGAGGAAGCATATCTGGACCTGTTGGGCGACCGATATGCCGTGGCTCGCTGGCAGCGCCTGCGGCGCTGGTCTCCCCTTGCTCCGGCTTCTCTGCCCTTTACCGGCGAAGAATGTCTGGCGGGCTATACCCATGTGCCTGCCCGCCACAATCTGCGGGTGGACAACACTACCGACCACTCCGTCACACTGACCCTGCGTGCCCCCTATGCTCTCAATGCATTCTGGGCTCAGAACAAAAAAGGAGGGAACACATCATGACAAAAAAATCCTTTCCACCCGCTGCGTTTTCGCATCAGGGCGTAGATTTTCGCATGTGCTATACGTATCCGGCCGCGGACAAGCACAAGGACATGCCCTGCCGCGGCCGCATCAATCCGCTGGATCCGATGACCGGCAAGTGCCTTACAAAGCGGCAGTTGTATGGCAAAGACAGCGACGCGCCGGTCAATCATATCGTACACGGCAAAGACCCCTGGGACGTTTACAGCAAGCGGGAAGCGGCAGCCAACTATTTGATCTCGGTGATGGTGCAGCGCGGTCTGTTGAGCGGCGTTGCCGTGTCGGTTCCCGATGAAGACGCCAATCTCGCCGAACTGGCCCGGAATTACAAACAGACGTTGTTTGACATCCACCCCCGCTGGATGAAGTCGACCGTACAAAAATACAGCAGCCAGTACGACATCATGGTGGATGAGCTGGCCGGGCTGCGCGCTGGCGATCTGGACGATGCGGCCTACAAACAGCTCCAGGAAAAAATCTGTCGGAATGCAGCGAGAGATGCTACCAAACACAACACTTGGGAATACGGCGAGATTCCTCCCTCTTCAGCCCGGACACGGCTGTTCCTGTTGTACGAGTTGATTCGCTGTCTGAAGGCGGAAGGCGTGTCCATTCCAGTGGCGCCTTTCCCGTACAACGGGAAGCCCTCCCGCCAGATGCTGCTTCTGAACCGCACCGACCATGCTCGCATGATTCCGGACGCAATTCTCCGTGCCATCTGTGCCGACCCGGTCATCCAGGGCCAGGCAGAAATTCTGGCTGACGCTGGTCTGCGGATTGGCGAATGCACCGGTCTTTTGTTTGATTCCCTGCGCTGGCTGGACACCTCCCAGGGCCGGATGTATTATCTGGACATCAGCGGCCAGGTGGATGACGAGGGCAAGCGCACTGAGCTGCCCAAGACCAAGGATTCCTACCGAGCTGTACCCCTTTCCCGGGAACTTGGGGAAGCTCTTGCGCGCTATCGGCAAGAGATGGAGGCCAAATATGGCGACCTTTCCCTGCGTCTTATGTGCGGACAAGCCGACGAAAACGGGTTTGACGACAGTCCCGCCAAAGCAGCCGCCTGGGAAGCGCAGGTGCGCGCACGAATCTCGACGCTGCTGCGTAAGTCCTCCGCCTTCCAGGCGATCGCTGCCAATCGCGTTTATCTTTTCGACAAACAAGCCCAAGATGCTGAGCTGTACTCCCAGCTTTTCGCTCATTCATGTCGGCGCCATTCCTGTACCGAGTTATATTGCTTCAGCGGGCTGAATTCGTCGGAGATTCACCGGCGGATGGGCCACGCTTACAAGTCCCTTGCTCCCCAAAAAGCTACCGGCCTGACGCCGACAGAATTGCGTCTGATGTGTCTCGAAAAGCATGTGAGCCACACGTTCTATCATCCAGCAAATCCGCTGCGGTACGATGCGGGCGGACCTATCCGAGGCACCGAGGTGCCCGCCTGCTGCATCGAGCTGACTTTGATGCCGGGCGAATCCATCGAACTGACGGTGGAGGACACCGAGCCGGGCACCGTGACCCGCATTTCCGGCGAGGGGTTGACCATTCAAAAGTTGCGTCAGGATGAGTGCCGCAACGTGACTTACGATTACGGGCTGCGGGCGTCAGAAGAGGTTTCCGCCATCATGAAAAAGCGCAAACTGGTGGGATAAACCGTCTTATTGTCATAAAAAGCTGGCACCGCGCAGTGTGGTGCCAGCCCTGGATCGTAATTCCTTTTGTTGTTACTCTATTCCGCTATCATTCGCCGAAGTCGCGCACTATTTGCCCCACCCTATCGCTTTATAGGATGACATGATAAAATCGACAATAAACTTCCCCTTTACCTTAAGCCCTGTATCCCTTACTATACGTTGAATCATGGTTTCCTGTATAACAGGAAGCTTCTTCTGCCGACTGTATCCATCCCACTGTGCGCCTGAATCCAAAAGCTCGTTAAAGTCTTTTATCAAAAGATCGGGACGCCTTCGAGAAGCATGAGGATATCCCCTTGCGATAAGGGCCATATTGTTATCAAAATTCGGTGCCAGTCCTATGATATCACCCGTCATTGGGTCACTGAGGAAACCAAAATTGTACTCATGGCGGTCCGGGTTGCACAGCAGCGCGTCCATAAACAAGAGTGACACATAGTCGCTCGCCGCCTTTGGCGAAAGCTTGTAAATCTTCTGATAGGTTCGCTGGTAATCATCCGGGGAATCCCCCACCAGGGCAACGATCGGCTCGAAGTTGTATCTGTGTCTTTGCGTAAAATCCCGGCTTAAGATGCATCGGGTCCCCGGCTTTATATACCTTGTTCCCAACCTGTATTCGGCCATAGCAAATCCCAGCTCTTTTCCCAGCCGGTATGCGAACAGTTCTGAAAACAGTTCATTTGGATTTCCCTCTTTGTAAAGCCACCATTCTCCGTCCCTCATGCGCCAGCATTTTTCAAAACTTCCTGTGTTTGTCAGCTCCGGAGTTTTCCTTGTCTTTGACCGCTGCGCCCTGCAATAGTCGTTATACGTTCCGGTCAGCGCCAGGCCGGAAAATTCTGCTTTTGTGAAATCGACCTCTTCCCAAGCAAGGGCTGAATTTTCCTCTTTGACCCAATAGGTGTCTGTCACCGTTGCTGCATTCACTTCCAGAACGATTTCTTCATCGCTCTTTTCTGAAATTCCCAATGCACGTTTCAGCAGTCGGGAATTTCCCCTGTGGGAGTCGATGCACCGGCCTTGTAACCACCCCACGAAGTTTTCCGTCATCTGCAGATACAATGGCGCGAGTTCTTTGCGCACCCAGTTCACATGATAAAATTGATCTACTCTTGCCACCAGAACGTCTCGGTTGTAGATAAGTTTATCCATTGCGCCGTCACCTCAATGTATCCATTGATTTCCCCACCGGATCTGCAGACATAGACTTTGTATGGTTTCATCTCGCCCCTGTCCTAGGGCATATTCTTTCTGCTCTTTCATCTTATCACGCCGGTCTGCGCAGTACAACCGGGGAGGATCGCTTCGGTCCATCAGCCATTTAATTCATTACGAAACCCCATTGGAAATATGTTTCCCCAGTATCAGGGCATTGTCCATTATAGTACCAAGCGCTTTTTGGAACGTTATTCCTCAATTTCGCCACTTTTTCGTCTTTCACATCTCATAAGTCGTGTATAAAACAGTCAAAATGAACCATTGGCAGCCTAAAATTTTTACGTTTTGACGAACCATCAAAAAGCTAATTCTGGGTTCTTTTATGGATTATTGTTGCAATTTCACCTCCCTTTGAGAATCCTTTTTTGAGCTCATTCATTACGCCATTCATTACGCAGCGCAAAAAAGGACCCTTCCAGGGCATTTTTTACGCCTCGGAAAAGTCCCTTTTATGATACATGTACGTCCGCAAACCCGCATAAACAAAGAAAAATCCCCCAGCCTTTCGGCTGAGGGATTTGGTCCGAGTGGCGAGAGTCGAACTCACGGCCTCTTGAACCCCATTCAAGCGCGCTACCAAACTGCGCTACACCCGGACATTGCCGCCGGTTATCAGCGGCAAATAATATTATATCCAAGCAGGTACGGTTTGTCAACATCTTTTTTCATTTTTTTGACTTGTTTTTTTAATCCGTTTTTTGCTGCAAAAAATCCCGCCTTTGCCCCCTGTTTTTCATCGATCGGGCAACACAAAACCCGGGCCTCCCGCCCATTTCGGACGGGAGGCCCGGGCTCATTTGTTTTTGCTCAGCTGCGGCGTTTCTTCGCGCGAACCACTGCTGCCGCTCCGATGACCACAGCGCAGCACAGCGCCACGCCGGAACCGGCCAGGAGCGCCACGCTCTGCGGGCGGAGCGCCGCGCCTTCACCGCCTGCAGGCTGCGCCTGCCCGGGGGTGAACTCCACCTCCTGGAAGGAGACGGAGGGCTGGGTGCTCTCCAGCTCAGCGGGAGTCAGCTCCATGTCGTCGAAGTAGATCTTGCCCGAGCCGCAGCCGATGTCGAAGATCACGTCGTACTGCACGATCTCCACGCCCGGCTCCTTGGGCACTTCCAGTTCAACCTTGGTCCAGTCGCTGGTGCCCATGGGCACGGACTGATACACATTGTATTCCTTGCCGTCCGCGCCTTTGCGCTTAACGCCGATCTTAACGCCGTTGCCGTCCACCACCGAGACCGCATCCATCTTCACCCACGCGGAGAACACATAGTCCTCGTCAAAGGGGAAGGGATTGTCATTGGGCAGGCGGTATTGATAGATGGCCTGGGGGTTGCTGTAGACCAGCTCGATGCACACGGCACGCTCGCCGCTGTGCTTGATGTCGGTGGTGCTGTAGCTCTTGCGCTGACCCTCCTCGGGGGTGCCGGGCCAGACATCCCAATGGGTCACGGTGCCGTCCGGATTGAGCTGCTCCATGCCGCCGTTTTTCAGCAGCGCGCCATCGGTCTGCTCCCCTGCCGTGCCCGTTCCCGCAGGCGCAGGCAGATCGGTGGGATACAGGCCCCAGCTGTCGGCGTAGAGCACGCCGGTGCCGGGCGCCGCCTCCAGGGTGACAACGATGTCGCTCACCGGCTCGTCGGTGGCAGGGATGTACAGTTCCAGCAGGGTCCAGCCGTTCCAGCTGCCGGTGACGCGCTCGCTAAGCAGCGGCTCGCCTACCAGCGCATCGCCGTTCTTGCGCTCGGCTTTCAGCAGAACGCCGTCGCCGGTGATGCCTTCGGTACGCAGGAACACCGAGAGGATCATGTTCTCGTCGGCCTTATACTGCTGTGCGCCGCCCCAGCTGTTGCTCTGGAACACCGAGAGGGTCTTGTCGGGGCTGAGGGTCAGCTGCAGGGCGCGGTCGCCGCTGTGGCCCTGGCCGGACGCCACGTTCACGCCTTCGCCCCAGGCGGGGATGGTGCCCCACTTTTCCCGGCCGCCGTCCCGCTGCTCATAGCTCCAGTTGGCGATGTAGTTATCCAGCGAGGGGTTGTGCTCGGTCTTGGTGAGGTAGAAATCGTCCAGATAGACCGGATCCAAGCGGGCGCGGGCGTCCATGCCCACCACCAGCGCGGCGGTCTCGAAATAGTCCTCGGCGGGGATGTCGATCACGATCTGCTGCCAGCCGGCCACCGCCTCAGGATAGGCGGCATAGCGGCGGATGAGCTCGTCGCCGGAGTCCTTGCGGTCCACATAGAACTCGACATACTGCGCGTCAGAAGGCGCAGAGAGGCATACCCAGAAGGACAGGCGGAAGCCCAGGTCCTTATCCACATCGGTGGCCACGTTGTTCCACAGATGGGCCTCGCCCATCAGGCGCATGGCGTTGGAGCCGCCGTGCACCTCTTCACCGGTGACGACCGCGCTGCCGATGGAGCCCCAGTCCAGCATGCCCTGCTCGAAGCCGGGGTTGGTGAGCCAGTTGGCGCCCGTTTGCAGCGCGTCCGCGCCGTAGAGGCGCTGGGCTGTTTCAGTGGAGCCCTTCAGCTCTTCGGGGGTGGGCTCACGGTAGGTCGTTTCTTCCAGGCGGAAATCGTCCACCCAGACGGTGCCGCTGCCCGGCGCCACGGCCAGGCCCACGATGCACTCGTCAAAGCTGCCCTCGTTGGGGGCGATGTACAGTTCCAGCTTCTCCCAGCCGTTGGAAGTGCCGGTGAGATGCTTCGACTGGGCTGTTTTGGCGGTGCTGCCCTGTTTGCGCTCGGAGCGCAGCCAGATGCCGTCGCCGGTGATGTTCTCATACTTCACCCAGACGGTGAGCAGCATGGGCTTGGAGGGGTCGGTGGGCTTGGTGAGCATGGGGTCGGTCCATGCGGAGCTCTGAATGAGCTCCCGCTGGACGTCGGCCTGGGGGATCCGGACCGAATGACCGCCGGCAGTGTGCACCACGTCGGAGCAGACCGCGTCGGCAACGGTGTCCCAGCCGGGCGTCAGGCCCCAGTTGTTCACCTCGGTGCCGGCCTCGTTCACCCGGTCAAGGCCCGGGTTGGTGAGGTAGCCCTCGGCATAGGTGGGGGCTTTCTCCACCTTTTTCACATAGAAATCGTCCAGGAACACGCGGCCCTTCGCGCCGGCGGCCACATCCACAACGACCACCAACTGGGCACTGTCGGCCTCGGTGCGCTCGGGCACCTCCAGGGTGACCATCTGCCAGCCGGCTTTGCCGGTGAAGGCGGGCGCGTCGTAGATGACCACATCGGCGCCCTCAGCGTCGATGCGCTTGAGTTTCAGCTGCACCTTGGCCGCGTCCTCGGGGTACTCCAGATAGACCCAGGCGGAGACGGTGGTGGCCGCGTTGGCATCCTGGGTTGCGGGCAGCACGTTGAACACGCTGGAGCCGTTCTCATGGGCGCCGCAGACCACCGAGAATGCGCCGCTGTGGGCGTAGTCGGTGTCGGTGTTGATGGAAGCTCCGTTCACCAGGCCCCAGTTCACGCCGTGGTCACCGGAATCGTTCTTCTCTTCAAAGCCGGGGTTCTGCACCAGATTGTCATCCGGCTGGCCGGTGACCACGGCGCCCTCGGTCTTGTCCTCGTCGCTGGGGATGGGGTCGGGCGTGGGTTCCGGCTCGGCCTCTTTCACCACGATGCTGAAATCGTCCAGATAGATCTTGCCCGCAAGGCCGCCATCCACATCCAGCAGAAGGACCGGGGCGGTGGCGTCCGGATACTCCGGGACGGTCAGGCTGACCTGCTGCCAGCCCTCCGCGCCCGTGAACGCGTCCGCCTCATAGACCTTTTCCACACCGTCTTCGACGCGCTTGTATTTCAGATGGATCTTGGAAGCGTCTTCGGCTTTTTCCAGATACACCCAGGCATTCACCGCAGCCTCGGCGCCGCCGTCCACGGTGCCCGGCAGGTTATTCCACAGATGGGCTTCGCCGCTCACGATCACGGAGCCGGCGCCCATGTAGGTGCGGGTGGTATCGGTGCTGTTGACAGCCGCGCCCTCGGCAGGGGTGATGCCCCAGCTGTCTGCCCCGCTTTCAAAGCCGGGGTTCTGCAGGACGTTGCCGTCCTCTGCCGCCACAGCCACCGCGCCGGCGGTCTTGTCCTTGCCGCTGGGGATGGGCTCATAGGGCGGCTCCACCGGGGTCTGCGGCAGGGTGAAGGCCGCATCGTCCACCAGAACGGTGCCGCCCGCGGCGGTGAGATGGAACAACGCCTCGGTGACGCCTTCGGCGGCGGGCACGTCCAGCACATACTGTTTCCAATCGGTGGTGAGGGCAAACTCCTGGCTGATGTCGCCTTTGCCCTCTTTCAGTTCAGCGCGCAGGGTCAGCTTCGCGCCGGCGATCTCGCTCTTGGCCCACACAGAGAACTGCATGGCTTCGCTGCCGTTATAGGCAGGCGCGGAAACACCCCACCAGCCGGACGCCTGATAGACGGTTTTGCCGTCCCCTAATTCAAGGGCTTTGCCGGTTCGGCCCGCATCGTTCTGCACAAAGTTCTCGGTACTCCAGCTGCCGCTGCCTTCAAAGCTCGGATTGCGCAGCCACTGGATGCTCTCTTCGTTTTCGGTGCAGACGTAGGCGTCATCGAAGTAAACTGCGCCCGCGTTGCCGCTCTGGACTTCGAATTTGATGACCTGCTCGGTGCAGGCCACGTCCATGGCCGCGCCGGTGAGTTCCACCTTCTGCCAGCCGGTCCGGGCCGCAGGCTTCGCGGTCAGGTTGTAAGCGCCGGTGTCGCCGTCGCCGGTCTTGCGCTCCAGCACGATGGTGACCTTTTCCGCGTCGGCGGGGTCGGCCAGGTTGACCCACATACCCGCCGTAACAGCTCCTTCGCGGTCATAGCTGGCAGTCACGCTGCTGAACGCGTAGGCAGTCTGGGGCTGGCCCGGGTTCACCACGGCACATTTGGCGCCGCTGTGGGTGAGGTCCGGCTGGGTCTGCTCCGACACCAGATTCTGGCCCCAGGTGTCCAGCGTTTTGGCCACCTCGAAGCCGGGGTTGTTCACAAGGTTCAGACCGGGAGCCCCGGTGACCACCACGCCGGGTTCCTTGGATTCTCCCTCGGGAGGTTCGGGCTCCACCGGAGCCTGTGGCAGGGTGAAGGACGCATCGTCCACCAGCACGGTGCCGCCCGTGGCGGTGAGATGGAACAGCGCCTCGGTGACGCCTTCGGCGGCGGGCACGTCCAGCACATACTGTTTCCAATCGGTGGTGAGGGCAATCTCCTGGCTGATGTCGCCTTTGCCCTCTTTCAGCTCGGCGCGCAGGGTCAGCTTCGCGCCGGCGGCCTCGCTCTTGGCCCACACAGAGAACTGCATGGCATCGCTGCCGTTATAGGCAGGCGCGGAAACGCCCCACCAGCCGGAGGCCTGATACAGATCCGTGCCGTCGGGCAGAGAGAACGCTTTGCCGCTGCGACCGCCGTCCACAGTGAGGTTCGCGCTCCAGGCGTTCTGCCCTTCCTCAAACCCGGCGTTGCGCAGCCACTGGATGCTCTCCTGGTTTTCAGTGCAGACGTAGGCGTCGTCAAAGTAGATTTCGCCCAAATTTCCGCTCTGGACTTCGAATTTGATGACCTGCTCGGTGCAATCCACGTCCATGGCTGCGCCGGTGAGTTCCACCTTCTGCCAGCCGGTCTGGGCCGCAGGCTTTGCGGTCAGATTGTAAGCGCCGGTGTTGTCGGCGGTCTTGCGCTCCAGCACGATGGTGACCTTTTCCGCGTCGGCGGGGTCGGTCAGGTTGACCCACATGCCCGCCGTAACAGCGGCGCTTCGGTCATAAGAGGCATTCAGGCCGCTGAACGCATAGGCGACCTGGGTCTGGCCCGCAGCCACCACAAGGCTCTTGGCGCCGCTGTGGGCAAACTCCGGCTGAGTCTGCTCCGACACCAGATTCTGGCCCCAGGCGTCCAGCGTGTTGGCCGCCTCAAAGCCGGGATTGTTCACAAGGTTCACGCCGGGAGCCTCGGTGACCACAGCGCCGGACGTGGTGTTCACGTTGCCAGTCACCACCTGCGCGGCAGACGGGTTCTCAGAAAGGGCCTCCTGCTCTGCCGGTGCAGCGGCGGGTTCTTCTTCCTCTTTTTCGACTGTTGTTTCATCCTGCACCTGCCCATCGTCGGCAGGCAGGACTGCTTCGCCGCTCTCGCTGTCTTGCGGCAGCAGGGGCAGTTCCTGCTCCTGGAGATCGTCGCCTGCCTGTGCCGTTCCCTCCTGGGCATAGACCGCCGGGGTATAGGGCACCGTGCCCGTGCACAGCAAAAATGCCGCCAGGGCAATGCAGACGCTTCGTTTGATGAGCGTTACTGGTTTCATAGGCCTCTCCTCAACAGATTTCACAGATTGTTGGACTTCCACTGAAATAAATTATACATTTCGCCACGGAGTTTCGCTATCCACTTTTTTACCGCAAACTTCTCAATTATTGACCTCGACGGTTCTGCGAACCGATTTCAGCCCTCCGTCTGCGCCAGCAGAAGCTCCAGCAGCGCGCCCCGCAGCGTTTCGTTTTCGGCGTTGGAGAGCACCTCGGCAGCGGCGCCGCGGCCCTTGCGCTCGATGAGGCCCAGCAGCCGGTCTTTTTCGATGTAGTCGGTCTGGGCATTCATCAGAAGTTGTTGAGCCAGCTTTGCCAGCGACGGGGCCGCCGGGCGCAGGCCCTGCGGGAAGACCAGCTCGATGGCCTGTGTCACCGGCGCTTCGTCCAGTTCCACGGCCAGCGTCTGTTCATCGGTCCGGTAGGCGGCGCGGCCAGACGCGCCGCGGATGGACACCGGCGTGTCCTCCACACTGCGGAAAAGCAGCGTCCAGCGGCGGCGGGGAGGCAGGGCGGCAATGTTGCCCCGGGCGGGGGCGATGGAAAATCGGCTCTCCCCTTCCCCTTGCTCCAGGGTCAGCTCGGTGGCCGCCCAGTGATCCGGCGCGCCGGCAGCATCTCCGTCGTCCTCCCAGAGGGTGAATGCCCCTTCCCCGCCGGGGAAAATGTGCACCGTGAGGGACGCTGGATTGGCGGTGCTGTTGAGAGGCCGGGCGGGCGTTTGCAGCGGCAGGATGGCTCCCGCCTTCGCCAGCACGGGGATGTCCTCCAGCGGGCGGTAGAAGTCCAGCATGCGGCCGCCCTCATAGGCAAGGCCGGTGAAGAAATCAAACCACAGTCCAGCGGGCAGCCAGCCCTTGGTTTTGGCAAGACGGGCCATCGGGTCCGCCGGATCGGTGACGGGGCAAACCAGAAGCTGGCTGCCAAAGGCGTATTCATTGCGCAGCTGGGGCGCATAGAGTTCGCCGTTCTGGGGCTCCAGCCAATAGACCGGGCGAATGAGGGGCCGGCCCAGAAAATGGGCGTCGTGGTTCATGGAGTAAAGGTAAGGCAGCAGGGCGTGGCGCAGCCGGATGTACTTTTCCATGGCAGCGCGGGCGTCCCGGCCGAAGTTCCAGGGCTCCTTGCCGCTGAACCGGTTGGACATACAGTGCAGCCGGAACACCGGCGAGAACACTCCGAACTGCACCCAGCGGGCGGCCAGTTCGTCGTCCCTTCTGCCGCCCATGTGACCGCCGATGTCGTGGCTCCACCAGCCGAAGCCGATGTTGGAGGCACTGGAGGTGAAGTAGGGTTGAAAGCGCAGGCTGGCCCAGGTGATGTAGGTGTCGCCGGAAAAACCGATGGGATAGCGGTGGCTGCCCGGCCCGGCGTAACGGGTCAGGGTGAGGGGACGGCGGCCAAACAGGCCGCTGTCGAGAAAATGATAGTGGTTCAGCACCCACAGCGGGTCCAGCCCCGGCACCGCGCTTTCGCTGCCCTGCTGCCAGTCGATCCACCAGAAGTCGTTGCCCATCTTTTCCAGCGGGCGGTGCACCTCGTCAAAGTACACCCGCAGAAAGGCCGGGTCGGCGGCGTCAAAGTCGATGGGTTCGCCTTTCTCCGGGTCACGCCCCAGCGCCTTGGCGGCGGCGGGATAACACTCCTCGTGGGCACGGACGCCGTCCGCCGGGTGGACGTTCAGGGTCATTTTCATGCCCATCTCATGGAGCCGCCGTGCAAAGCCCTCCGGGTCCGGGAAAAGCTGCCGGTTCCAGGTGTAGCCCGTCCAGCCGGTTCCGAGAGCCGGGTCGATGTCCACCAGATGCCAGTCCATGTCCACCACGGCCACGGTGAAGGGCAGGTCCTCGGCGGCGAAGCGCTCCATCAGCGCCAGGTATTCCTCCTGGGTGTAGCGGTAAAAACGGCTCCACCAGCCGCCCAGCGCATAGCGGGGCAGCAGCGGCTGCGGCCCGCAGAGGCGGTAAAAATCCGCCACGCCTGCTTCAAAGTCCCGGTCATAGCCGAAGAAATAGAGGTCCTGCCCCGGAGTGTGGGGCGCGACCCAGCCGTCCGGTGTCAGGGCCATGGCGCGGCTGTCGTCCAGCACGGCGCAGCCCTCCCAGGAAAAGAGGCTGTCCTGCAAAGGGATGTCGCCGTCCGCGCCGTCCAGCGTGCGGGCGGTGCCGCCGATGGGGTGCAGTTCCATGCCGTAGCGCCAGGCCGGGCGGGCGCCGCCCGCCCCCGCCATCGAGATGGTCAGCCCGCCGGGAGTAAAGGGGCCGCCGTCATAGCGCAGATGCAGGTGTTCGGTGAAGAGCTCCAGCCCTTCGCCCCGGCGCACCGCCCGGTATTCCACCGGCGGAAAATCCCGGAACAGGGCCATCTGGGTGGGGCGGTCCTCAAAGGCGCCGGTCTCGGAGTATTCCAGGCGCAGCAGGCGGCTGGTGAGCACACTGACGCGCCAGCGCTCCCCTTTCACTTCCGAGGCAGGCGGGCACAGGGGCCTGGTCTCGATGCGGTATCGTTCCAGTTCCATGGGTCATTTCTCCTTCGGGCGCGGGGCCCGGGCAAAAAGGCGGCGCGGCATGGAGGTTTGTTCCATGCCGCGCCGCGGTTGGTTCACGAACTGTGCCGGGGTCAGCCGGTGATGGGGGTGGTGGCGTTGGCAATGGCCTGATCCACCGCGCCCTCCATGGACTCGGCCAGGGTGGTCCAGGGCTCATCCATGGCACGGTATTCCAGGTTGCCCTCCGGCATGGTGATGCTGCGGCTCCAGATCACCTTCACCGGCAGCTCCTGCAGGTCCACAACGGCCTCGGCGGCCTCCTCGGTGAAGCCGTGGTCCAGCCAGCTGTTGATCTGGGTCTGACGGGCAGAACCGGCCTCGGGGTCCATGTTCAGCAGGGAGTCATACCGCTCGCACAGAACCATCAGCGCAGCGCCCTCGGGGTTCTTGGCGCCCTTCATCAACCAGAGGTTGTCGTTCAGGGCAGCCTGGTACTGGGTGCCGTCGCCGTTGGGGTAGGTGGGCATGGGCACAACGCCCAGGCCGTCGGTCTCCCACAGGTCAGCATAGTCGATGTAGCCGCGGTAGTCGTTGGTGTAGACGAAGGCAGCCTTGCCGGCCAGGAAGTCGGCCACAGGGTCGCCCAGCAGCATCAGCTTGTCGCCGTTGTTGCCGATGTCATAGAGGAAGTTGGCGGCGTCCTGCACCTTGGGGCTCTTGAGGTTGTTGATGAACTGGCCGTCGGTGTACTCGATGTGGGTCTCACCAGTGGAGCAGAACAGAGCGATGGGGAAGTCGCCGGTGTTCACGATGCCGTAGATATCGGTCACGCCGTCACCGTTGGTGTCCAGGGTAGTCTCCTCCAGATACTGGCGGAAGGTGTCCCAGGTCCACTCGCCGCGGGCCTGCAGCTCGGCGGGGTCCTCAAGGCCCGTGGACTCCACGATGCGCTTGTTGTAGAACATCACGCCCAGGTTGTGGCTGCGGGCGGTCATGTTGTAGATGCTGCCGTTCCAGCGCATCTCCTCGATGGAGTCGCGGGCGCCGGTCTCATCCCAGACGGGATCGTCGTAGTCCAGGTACTCGTCCCAGGGCTGCACCAGATCGCGCATGATCATGCTGGGGAAGCTGGTGGCCTCGCCCACCACGATGTCGGGGATCTCGCCGGCCGCCACCAGCTTGTAGAGGTTCTCGTAGTAATCGCCGTTGGAGACGATCACTTCCACCTCGCCGCCGTAGTAGTCCTCAAAGCGGAAGCCCTCCCAGTCGTTCTCGTACTCGGGCACATACTCGCCCCAGCAGTAGATGGTGACCTTCTTGTTCTCCAGCTCCACGTCGGGCATGCCGGTGACGTCCAGCGTGCCGTTGATGTAGGTGCGGTCGCCGTCGGTCTGCACGTTCTGGGCGCCGGACGCGCCGGAAGTGGAGGCGGGCTGGCCGCCGCAGCCGGCCAGCATGGCGACAGCCAGAGCCGCGGTGACGATTCTCTTGATCTTTTTCATGGTCCTGTTCCTTTCTTTGTTCACTATGGTTCGGGAGCACCGGCGGCGGGGGTCAGCCCACGATGCCGGAGCGCTCGACGCTTTCGACGAAGTAACGCTGCAGGAAGATGTACATGATGAGGGGCGGCAGGATGGCCAGCAGCACCCCCGCCTGCAGCAGCAGGATGCCCTCGTAGGGGCTGGTGTTCATGTCGTACTCCATGATGTGGCCGATGTTGTCATAGAGACGGTACAGCTCGTTCATCACCGTGTGGGTGGCGCCCAGGTAGTTGGAGGTGTAGACATAGTCGTTCCAGTACCACACCACCGAAAACAGGGTGGCGGTGAGCAGGCCGGCGCTGGCGTTGGGCAGCATGATGCGGAAGAAGCACCGCACCGGGCCGCAGCCGTCGATGTAGGCGGCCTCCTCCAGGTCCTTGGGCATGCCGCGGAAGAACTGGCGGAAGATGAAGATGATGATGCCGGAACGGATGCCCATGCCCAGCACGGCGGGCAGGTAGAACGAGAGATTGTTGTTGATGAGATTGATGTTCACGCTCTGCCCCGTGATGAGGTTCCACAGACTCACCAGGCCCAGCGGGTCGAAGTAGCGGAAGCTCATGTAGTTGGGGATGATGGTGGTCTGGGGCGGCACCACGATGGTCAAAATGACCATGGCGAAAATGAGCTTGCTGCCCCGGAACTTGTAGCGCGCGAGGCCGTAGCCCACCAGCGCGCAGCTGCACACCTGCAAAAAGGTGGACACGGTGACCAGCACCAGCGAGTTGGGGAAGGCCTCGGCGTAGTTGAGGTAGGACAGGGCGTTCTTGATGTTGTCCCAGGTGAAGTGGCGGGGAATCAGGATGACCAGCGGGTCATAGAGGTCCTGGGCCGGGCGCACCGCCAGGCTGACGGCGTAGAGCACCGGGTAGAGGATGATGACGCTGAAGCCCGCCAGAATGAAGAAGCGGTAGAGGGCCAGCGCCGCGCCGCCCGCGCGGCGGGCAAGCCGCTTTTTGCTGTTTTCTTTCATCGGCTCACTCCCCCAGATACACAATGTGTTTGCTCATCAGTTTGTAAACGATGCCCAGCAGCACCAGCACCACCAGCAGATACATCCAGGACAGGCCCGCCGCGTACTCGAAGCGCATGTTGCCGGTCTGCTGGTTGATCATGCGTATGACCGGGTTTGCGCTGGTGGTGAAGAAATCCACCACGCTGTAGACCACGTTCATCAGCAGCATGGGCGAGATGAGGGGGAAGGTGATCTTCCAGAACATCTCCCAGCCGGTGGCGCCTTCCAGCTTCGCGCATTCATAGAGAGAGGAAGGAATGGTCTGCAGGCCCGCCAGGAACATCAAAATCTGCACGCCGGAGCTCCACACCAGATTGAAAATGTCGTAGACCACCGGGATCATCAGATCGATGAGCTGCTGCGGAATGCCCATGGCTACCAGTATATCATGGCTTTCCATCCCGCGGAAAGCGCCGATGGTCTCTTCGCCGGACATGATGGCGGTGGAGAGGTAGTCGGTGCTCAGAATCTCCAGGATGATGCCGCTGACCACGATCACCGGCAGAAAGAAGATGGCGCGGGCCAGGGTGCGGCCCCGGAACTTCTGGTTGAGCAACAGGCTGATGAAGAGGCTGAACACCAGAATCACCGGCACCTGCAGCACCATGCTGCCCACCGACTCGGCGATGGTGCGGACATACTCCGGGTCGGCAAAGAGGGCGGTGCGGAAGTTTTTAAGGCCCACAAAGCTGAGGGTCATGCCCGTCTGGCCCAGCTGGATGGTGGAGAAGGCATAGCGGATGGACTGGATCATGGGCGCCAGGAACAAAAGCAGGAACCCCGCCACAAAGGGCAGGCAGAACAAAAATCCGCACATCGCCCGCTGCTGGGAAAAGCTCAGCCGCTGACCGGCACGTTTTTTCTTTTTCATGGCTTTTCCCCCTCTCATTCCCAGATGTACCAGCCCATGGCGGGCACCGTCGCGTCCTCCAGAGCCACGTCCGCGCCGGTGTAGTTCACCGCAACGCGCACGCCGTTGTCAAAGGTGGTCAGCGCCACGCCCTCGGCGGGCGTTTCGTGGCCGGTGATGCGCCGGCCCACCACCTTTTCCAGTTCCGGCAGCACTTCGGCTGCCTGGGCCGCGGCCGTCTCGCCGCCCATCTGCCAGGAAAGGCCGGTGAGGCCTTCCAGGTCGGTGCCTTCCAGGTCCAGCAGGTTCTGGTCGGCAAAGGCCCAGGAGAGGGCGCTGCCGGTCTCCAGCGCCCAGAGCACCGCGGTGTCCGGGTCGGCCTGCAGGTTCACAGGCTCCGAGGCCACCGTCACCAGGCCGCTGAGGGCGATCTGATAGAACGGAATTTCCTGGTCCACACAGCCAAAGCGGCTGCCGCCGGAAGGCGCGTCCAGCACAAGGTCCGCCTCCGCCGCGGCGAAGAGGAATCCGCCGTGCACCGCGGCCAGCCCGTTTTGGGCGGCGATATCCACCGCTTCGGCGGTGTAAGCCGCGCTGTCGTCGGCGCTGGCAAGGCTGCCGGAGCGGTAGTTGGAATAGCTCAAAGCGCCCGCGTCGGTGACGCTCACGCCGTCAAATCCCAGTTCCATCGCCGCCGGGGCGAAGGTTTCCATTGCGCCGGGCAGCTGGTCGGGGGCCCGCAGGTAGCTGGCCTGCTCCAGTTTGGCGGAGCTGCTGGCCAGCCAGAAGGGATACTGGGCCGCCGGCTCCTGGGTGAGGGTGCGCACCGCGTCCTTCTTCACCGAGAGGCCGCTGCCGCCCCGGCTGAAGGAAGCCAGCTGCGCGCCCGCCAGCAGCGGGACGTTCAGCTCGTCGCAAGTTTCAGCCAACGTTTCCAGCTCCCCTTTTCCGCCCAGGGCAGAGGCGGGGTCCGGCTCGGCCAGAGCCTTGCCCAGGATCTGGCCCGCGTCCCAGGCTTCCAGTTCCAGAGCCATGGAGCCGGAAGATGCAAAGGCGTTCAGCATCTCCCCCGCCTGCTCATAGGTGGTGAGGGCGGCGGGCGTCTCCCACAGGGGGATGCCCAGCACCTGCTGGCGGCGGGCCACGCCGCAGTAGACGGTGAGCACGCCGGCGGCCGCCGGCTCGGTCTGGGGCTGCATGCCCAGTTCATCGGTGAGGTAACTCCGCAGGCAGTCGGCCATGGCCATGTAGCCGCCGCTTTGCTGCCGCACCGGGTAAAGCCGCAGGGAGAGGTCCCCCGTGACGGTGCGTTCTTCTTCGTAGATGGTCTGGCTCACGTCGTCGGTGAGGAACTGCTGGTCCTTCTCCCGCAGGGTGAAGGTGGCGCCGGCCAGATTGTAGGTGCTGCCGTTGCCCGCCGAGGCGGCCCGGATGGAGGCGGCAGCCGCGCCGCCGTCGATCACCGCCAGCAGCCCCGCGCCGTTCTTCTCGATGCCGTAGACCGGAAGGGGCGCGTCCTGCTTTTCGGTGGCCAGCGCGGTGCGCAGGAAAGCCCGCTCCGCACCGTAGACCGGCTCGTTGTAGCTGCCCTGGCGGCCGTTGTTGAAGCGGATGATGGCGCCGCTGCCGTCCGGCACCAGCATAAAGCCCTCATCCTGGCCGCTGCCCGCGTTCAGCGAGGGCGCAAGGCTCACCGACTGCAGCCAGGCCTCGTCGGATTCCTGAATGCTGTCGGCGGGCAGCACCACCCGCACACAGTCGCCGTCCAGCGTGACCTCCACCGAGAACTGCACACCCTCGGCGTCAATGTCCAGCCGGTAGCCGCCGTCGGTCAGCTCGCCCTTCACGTCTCCCCTGCCCGCCAGAATGGCGGAGGTGAACTGGGTCTCCTTGCCGATGTCGGGGTTCAGCACCGCGCCGGTGACGAAGGAGAGCAGCTGATTTTTCTGGGCGCCCTTGAGGTTCTCGTCGTTTTCGGCCTCCAGCGGCGCGCTGGCCCATTCCAGGCCCGCGGCCTCATCCCGCAGGATGAAGTTGCCGCTGGCAAGATTAGCGTAGAGGCTGAGGCCGTTTTCCTCGGCGGCGAGGATGTAGCCCTCGGGCGCGGGGGCAGGCGTTTCGCCGGGCGCTTCGGCGGGCGTTTCGGCGAACGCCGTGCCCGCCAGCAGCGCCAGGGCGAGGGCGGCACTAAGGGCCCGTTTGATCCAAGCTTTCATACCGCACCTCCTTTACCTGCGCAGGGTCAATTCGTTGTAGACGATCATGAAAAGGTTGCTCACGTGGTCGAAGAGCACCACCGCCATGAACAGCAGGAAGATGACGATGACGATGCCCGTGAGGGTGAGCGCCACACTGCCCAGGGCCTTGCCCAGGGTGTAGTGGTGCAGGGTGGTGAGCACGCCGAAGAGCACGATCACCGCCCAGACGAAGGCCGCGCCCTGGATCCACACCAGGAAGGCTCCCTCCTGCTGGGTGAGCAGGTGGCTGAGCACCAGCACCGCCGCCTTGCCGAAGAGATAGGGCAGCAGCGCGTAGGCGCTGGCGCACCACAGTTCTTTCGCGGTGCCCTTGCCGTCGGAGAGGGTGCTCACGGCCCAGTTCACCAGCACCCACAGGCAGTAGGCCACGATGGTGCTGACCACCGGGAAGAGCAGGTTAAATTCCTCCGGATCCCGGGTCTGGAAGATGAAGCCGGTGGCAAACCAGGAGAGCACTTCCAGCAGGAACCACACGCCCACCACCGCCGCGGCGAACCAGGGCGACAGCTGCTTGCGGCTGCGCAGCTCATAGAGGGTCTCGCTGGGATGCACCAGCACCCGGAAGTGGCGGCGCAGGGGCTCCAGCTTCGCGCCGAGGCCGAACCAGTGCAGCCGTTTCAGAACAGCCAGCGCCGCCAGCACCACCGCCAGAACGATGACGAAGGCGGTGAACCCGCCGCGCACCAGCTGCAGACGGTAGTTTTCAAACACCTGGGAATACTGCTCCACGTTGTTGGAGGCCCGCAGGTACTCCATGGCCGCGGCCACGTCGCCCTGGGCGTAGCAGGCTTTGCCCATGCCAAGGCAGGCCAGCTCGCTGCCGCCGTCCATGGCGATGACCTGCTGCCAATAGGGAATGGCAGCCTCATACTCGCCCTGGTTGTAAAGATCCACGGCGCTGTGCACCGCGCTGCCGTAGGCAGTGGTCTTGAAGAGGGTCACCGTGCCGGTAGCTTTATCCAGAACATAGAGCCGGCCGGGAGCGCTCTCGATGGCGGCGGGGTCCTGGAAGGTGCCTGTCTGGCTGCCGCGGCCGCCGAACGCCCCCAAAAGCTGGCCGTTCTCGTCGTACTGGAACACCCGCCCGCGGGCGGCGTCCAGCACGCTGAGCATGCCGTCGGGGCCGATGTCCAGGTCCACCAGCTGGGTGGTGTTGCCCAGGCCCGACACCCACTGTTCTGTGGGGATGTCGTCGCCGAACTGCAGCTCCTTGCCGTCCCACAGGCCCTTGCCGGAGGGGTTCAGCCGCCGCACCCGGCTGGACACCGAGAGGGCGCTTTTGGAGCAGGTGTAGATGAAGTTTTCTTCGTCGATGTCAAAACTGGTGTAGGCCACCGGGATGAACCGGCCCATGGCGCTCTGCTGTTCCTCGCTGAGCACCTGCCGCCAGCTCTGGTCCAGCAGCATGTCCAGGGTCATCTCCACCTCGTTGGGGCCGTAGAAGCCCAGAAATTCGCCGGAGGCAGAGAACATCACCGCGCCGGAGAACTGCCCTTCCACCAGGGCGTAAAGGTTGCCCGCCGAGTCCGCCAGAAGGCGGGTGACCCGGAAGGCGATGGATTTGTCGTAAAGGGGGCTGTCCGGCTGGGTGTAGGTCTGTTCCAGACGGCCTGTGTGGTCGAAGCGGTAGACCTTGAGCGCGCCCGCGTCGGAGAGGTAGATGCCCTCCTCGCCCACGAACAGGCCCGCCGCCTCGGTGAACTGCATGGGAGCGCCCGCCTCGTCGGTGAAGGTGAGGGTGCCGGTGCAGTCAAGGTCCAGGTCGGAAAGGACAAGGCGGCTGTTGCCACTGTCCAGTATATATAAGGTATCCTGCCAGAGGAAGAGGTCGCCGGGATTTACCATCGCCTGACCGGTGAGCTGTTTGCCGTCCACCGCCTTTTCGGGCAGATAGAGAGCGGGAGCCGCCCGCTCGGAGCCGTCGGCGTTGTAGGTGTAGCTCACATAGGGGTCCTCGGCGGCGCTGACCGAGACCGCCGTGGCAAAGGCCAGGGCGAAGGAGAGCGCAAGCGCAAGCAGTTTTCGTTTCATCCCCATCACTCCTTAATGCCAGACGTGGCCATGGTCTCCAGCACGTTGCGCTGGGCCGCCATGAACACCAGGATGGGCGGGATCATCAGCACCACCGCGGCCGCGGCGGCCACCCCCGCGCGGGCCATGCCGCCGGCGGAGATCTGGCTGAGAACGGTGGGCAGGACCTTCAAATCCTCCCGGTAGATGTACTTGTTGCCCGCACCGCTCCACAGCGACTGGAAGGTGAAGATGATGAGGGTGAGCCAGGCGGGCTTGACCACCGGCATCACCACCCGCCAGAAGGTAGTGAAGGTGCCCGCCCCGTCGATCTGGGCGGCCTCCAGCATGCTTTTGGGGATCATCTGTTCCATGAACTGACGCATGAGGAAAAGGCCCAGCGGGGCGCTCAGCGCCGGCAAAATCACCGCCCAGTAGGTGTTGAGCATGCGGCCTTTGGCCAGAATGACGTACTGCGACACCGCCAGCACCGAGGAGCTGAACAGCAGCGCCTGCACCACGATCTCATTGAAGAGCTTCGCGCCGGGGAAATCGCCGAAGGCCAGGGAGTAGGCGGCCATGGAGGCCACCAGGATGTAGAGGGCAGTGCCCGCCACCGAGACGAAAACGCTGTTGAAGACGTAGCGGCTGAAGGGCACCCAGAGGTTCTCGGTGAGCTGGAAGAGCTTCTGGTAGTTCTCGGTGGTGGGGTTCTGCACGAAGAACTTGGGCGGGAAGGCAAACAGCTCCTCCATGGGTTTCAGCGACTGGACGATGGAATACACAAAGGGCATCATCATCAGCAGGCTGGTGAACAGCAGGATGAGGAACACCACCGCCGTACCGGCGGCGGAGCGGTTCGCGTGCAGGCCGGTGCCCGCAGAAAAGATTTTTTTCATTCTTCGGGCCTCCTCACGCGGTAAAGTGTTTCAGCACGCGGCGGATGACGCTGTTGAAGAGCGTCATCATCAAGAACAGGAACACCGCGATGGCAAAGGCATAACCCATTTCGTTGCGGGTGGTGCCCATCTCCAGCATGTGGGTCACCAGGGTGGTGGCCGCGTAGTCGGTGGCAACGGTGCCGCTGCCCGCCGCCGTGAGCAGGGCGGTGCCCACCTCGCCGGCGGCAAAGGAGGCGCCGATCTGCATCACCGCGCCGAACAAAAGCTGGGGCCCCATGTTGGGGATGGTGATGAGCCAGAACTCCTGCAGACGGTTGCTCACGCCGTCGATGGCCGCCGCTTCGTACTGCTGGCGGTCAATGCCCTGAAAGCCCGCCAGAAAGGAGAGGAAGGCGGTGCTCAGGCTCATCCACAGCTGCACGCCGATGACCACCCAGATGACCAGGTCCGGGTCGGAGAGCCACTGGATGGGCTCCTTGGCAAGGCCCAGGTTCATCAGCACGCTGTTCACAAGGCCGTACTGGTCACCGCTGAAGATGAAGGCCCACACGGTGTAGACCGCGCTGGACATGGCGGGGATGTAAAGCAGGAAGGTGAACACGGTGCGCAGCCCGGGGCGCAGCTCGTTGACCAGCCACGCGAAGAACAGGCAGACGACGTAGCTCACCGGGCCGGTGAACAGAGCAAAGAGCATGGTGTTCTTGAAGGCGATGAGAAAGACGCTGTCGTCAAAGAACATGCGGATGTAGTTTTGCAGGCCCACAAAGTCCGGCGTCTGCACCAGGTTGAAATCGGTGAAGCTCATCACCACCGAGGCGGCGATGGGCGCCAGCACAAAGGCGGTGAACATCACCGCGAAGGGAGCCAGCATGGCGTAGTAGCACCTGCCGCGCACGATGCGGGTCCAAAGGCTCTCCTGACGGGAAGGGTTCTTCATCACGCTGCCTCCTTTCATCCGTGGTAAATGTCGCTGTATTCCATGCGTTTGCGTTCCAGCTCCCGGTCCACTTCATCCATGTAGCGGTCCAGCATCTCCCGGGGATTCTGGCCGTCCAGAACCACCTGACGGAAGGCATTGGTCAGGTTGCGCTGCATGTAGTAGCATCCCGGCGGCTGGGGGTTCTCCCGCACGGCCTCCCACTGGGTCATGAGCAGTTCCTGCTCATCGGCCAGCCAGGGCAGCTGGCGGAAGGCCTCCTGATTGGCCGCGGCGTAGCGGCCGGCGGAGCCCAGCACCGCCTCGCTGCGCTTGCCGAACTCGGCCTGGGCCTCGGCGGAGGCGAACCACTGCAGCAGCTGCCATGCCTCGTCCTTGTGCTCGCTGGTGGCCAGAATGTAGCCGCCCTGGCCCGCGCCGGCGAGGGTGGAGCGGTCGATGGAGCCGTCCTCCTGCTCGGTGCCGGGCAGAAGGGCCATCTCCCACAGGCCGCTGATCTGGGGCGCGGCCACCGTCAGCCGGTTGTACTCGGTGTAGTCCGCGATGGCCAGCGGCATCTCACCGCTGCAGAAACGGTTGAAGAAGTCGTAGGAGAGGGGCAGGTCGTAGTCGGAGAAGAGCCGGGTGTACTGCCGGAACACTTCCACTGCCGTGTTGTCGCCCAGGGCGGTGGCGGTGGCGTCCTCGTTGTAGTACTGCCCGCCCTGCTGGAAGAGCAGGGTGGCGAAGGTCTGGTCGGAGGAGGGCACGCCCACCTGCATGTTCTTGCGCTGCAGCACCGGGATGATGCCGAACAGGTCTTCCCAGGTCTGGGGCACTTCCAGGCCCAGCTCCTCGAAGATGTCGGTGCGGTAGAAGAGCATGGAGAACTGCTGGGTGAAGGGCACGCCGTAGGTGCGGCCGTCGTACTCGTAGGGCACGAAGGACTGGCTCTGGAACTGCTCTTTCAGTTCCTCAAAGCCGGGGTAATCGTCCAGAGGCTCCAGCGCGCCGCGCATGGCCAGGTTCGCAGGCTCGGTGTTGCCGGCAAAGAACACGGCGTCCGGGCCTTCGCCCGCCAGCACCGCCTCGGCCACGCCCTGCTGCACCATGCTCAGCTGCACGGTGATGCCGGTGGCGGGGGTGAAGGTCTCGTCGATCATCTCCTGCAAGATCTGCATCTGATCGCGGCCCGCACCCACCCACACTTCCAGCTGGGCGTTCTCATTGGAGCCGGTGGTGTCGTAGTTGTGGAAGAAGGAGGCCCACAGCCCCTTGACCGAAAAGACCAGGTTCTCCCAGAAGCCGGCCTTCTCGGCCTCCCGGCCGCTGCCCGGCACATCCAGCACCAGATAGTCCAGTTCCAGCGGCTGCTGGGACAGGGTGTTCAGCCAGGTGGCCAGATTGTCCAGATTGGACTTGAAGTTCGCAAGGCGCAGCGGAATGCTCTCGGTGTCCTCCACGAAGGAGCCCAGCTGCACGATGAGGGTGTTCAGGGTGGTCATCTCGTCGCCCTGCTCCTGGCCGGCCAGGGCTTCCAGGGCGGCCATCTGTTCCTCCAGCGCCGCCTTGCCCGCCGCCAGGTCGTCGGCCAGGGTGGGGATGAGTTTGCCCAGAGAGTAGTCACGGTTTTTGTCCGGGTTGACGCCGGTGACCATCACGATCTGGCGGTAGACGCCGTTCAGATCGTTCAGGGCCGTGCGCAGGCCGGTCACCGCGGAGGCGGTGGGGCCGGAGACGACTTCCAGCCGCAGGGTGTGGGTGCCGGCCTCCAGAGGCAGCAGCACCTCCTCCCCTTCCGCAGTGGAAAGGGTCACCATCTGCCAGTCGGCAGAATAGGGAAAGACGATATCCTCGGCCTCGGCGCAGGGCACCGCGCCGTCCACCAGCAGCCGCCGGTTGGAGGCAAGGCCGCTCTTGATGTTCTGGCGGGCCTTGAAGCGCACAGCGTAGAGCCCCGTTTCGGGCACTTCCACCTGCCATTCCATCCACTGCCCTGCCTGGTTCCAGTTTTCGCCGCCGGCGATGTTCAGCACAAGGCGCCCCGGGTCGGAGGGCTGCACCGAGGGGCCGCCCCGGTCATACTGGGCGCCCAGAGTGCTGGTGGAAACGGTGCTCACCGCCTCGGCCTGCACCACCACGGCCTCGCCCGCCGGGGCATATCCTTCGGCGGGGCCGGCGTAGGCTTCGCTCTCGCTCACCGGTTCCAGCGCCAGGTCCAGCAGCTCGAAGTCGGCGCGCTTGGCGGTGACGGTCACGGTGACTTCGCCTTCCGCCAGCTCCATCTGCCAGGGCTGATCCGGCGAGGCGGGGGCGCTCAGCGCCCGGCGCACCGTGACGTCCGCCAGTTCGGTGCCGCCCCGCAGGTCGTTGCCCTCCGAGTCCTGCCGGATGGGCAGCACTTCCAGGGGACGCTCCAGAGTGGCGCCCTCCAGAGAAAGGGCGTTCTGGCCGTTTTGCACCTGCACGTCCAACTCGATGAAATCGCTGCGGGATTCAAAGGCCCGGTATTCCATCACCAGCGCGTAGCTGCCCGCTTTGGGCGCCGTCAGCGTGAAGGTCTGGCTCGAGCCGTATTCCGTCCACTGCACCGGCAGCGCCGTCTGCGCCGGTTCCTCGGCGTGGGCCGCCAGGGGGCACAGGCTCATCGCCAGCGCCAGCGCCGCGGCCAGCAGCGCCTTTCTGCCACAGATCTTCATACCGGTCCTCCCTTTGAAAAGCCTCAAACGGTCTGCAGCGCTTTCTGGTTGCACTCCGCGATGAGGCGGTCCATGATGTCGTTGTTGAGGATGTTGTCACTG
Source organism: Candidatus Allofournierella merdipullorum (assembly GCF_048426865.1). Taxonomy (NCBI): domain Bacteria; kingdom Bacillati; phylum Bacillota; class Clostridia; order Eubacteriales; family Oscillospiraceae; genus Allofournierella; species Candidatus Allofournierella merdipullorum. Next base: position 51,690 of record NZ_DBFNWJ010000035.1, on the reverse strand, counting down.
AGAAGGGTGACCATCCGCAGGGGCAGGTCGTTCACCCGCTCTTTCGCCTGCTCGCTCTCGTCGAAGAGGGGCAGTTCCAGCACACGGGGGTTGCCGCTGGCCTTGAGGATGCTGCGGATCTCGCCGTACATCTCCTGGCCGGCCTGGCAGGCCCGCAGCTCGCCGATGGTGGACCAGCCGGTGATCTCCCGCCGCTTGATGCGCGCCGGATGATACTGCACCGGAGCTTCGCACCGCACGTCCCGGCTGGAAGAAGCGGCCAGCACCTTGTACTCGCCTTCCGGCGCGTACCACTCGCCCAGCTCCATGTCGTAGTAGGCAAAATCCCGCCGGGTGAGGGTGAACTCCACCGTTTTGCTTTCGCCCGGCTGCAAAAAGACTTTTTCAAAGCCCCGCAGTTCCTTTTCCGGGCGCAGCACCGCGCCCTTCGGGGCGGCCACATAGAGCTGCACCACCTCGGCGCCGGCACGGCTGCCGGTGTTGGTCACGGTAACGCGGGCGGTGAGGGTGTCGTCATCGCCCATGTGTTCGGCGCTCAGGGTCATTTCACCATACCCAAAGGTGGTGTAGGACAGGCCGTGGCCGAAGCAGAACAGCGGGTCGATGTGTTTGACGTCGTAGTAGCGGTAGCCCACGAACACGCCCTCCTGATACTCCACGCGGCCGCCCTGGCCGGGGTAATTCAAGTAGGAGGGATTGTTCTCCAGGGCCTTCGGGAAGGTCACCGGCAGCTTGCCGCTGGGGTTGACCTCGCCGTAGAGGATGTTCGCCAGCGCGCCGCCCAGGGCCTGACCGCCCAGGAAACACTCCACGATGGCGGCGGCGTCCTTCTCCCAGGGCATCTCCACCGGGGAGCCGTTGCACAGCACCACCACGGTGTTCTTCTGGGCCGCCAGCACCCGCCGGATGAGTTCGTCGTGGTAGGCGGGGATCTTCATGTCCTTGCGGTCCTTGCCCTCGGCCTCCACGCCGGCGGGCAGGCCGGCAAACACCAGCGCCACGTCCGCCTCGGCAGCCAGCCGCTCGGCTTCGGCCAGCAGGGCCGCCTGCTCTTCGGGGTCGCGGCTGCAGCCCTTGCCGTAGAGCACCTGGCCCTCGGCCTTTTCCTGGATCTTCTCCAGCGGCACATCGTGGCGGGTGGGGTTCACCAGAGCGCTGCCGTCCATCTGGAAGCGGGGCTCGGTGGCAAACTCGCCCAGCACAGCGATTTTTGTGCCGGCGGAAAGGGGCAGAATATTGCCCTCGTTCTTCAGAAGGATGACGCACTGCTCGGCCAGCTGCCGCACAAAGTCGTGGTGGGCCGGCTCGTTCCAGGTGGCGTTCGGGTCACGGTTGGCCTCGCTTTGCAGCACGGCGCAGAGGATGCGGCGGCAGGACTCGTCCACCTCTTCCTCGGTGACGGTGCCGTCGGCAAGGCCCTGACGGATGCGCTCCTCGCCCACGCCGTGGCTGCAGGGCATCTCCAAATCCAGGCCCGCGGCCAGAGCCTTGGCCCGGTCGTTGACGCCGTTCCAGTCGGACATCACGAAGCCCTCGTAGCCCCACTCGTCCCGCAGAATGTCCTGCAGAAGGGTGCTGTTTTCGGAGCAGTAGTCGCCGTTGACCTTGTTCAGGGCGGTCATCACCGACCAGGGTTTTGCCTCCTTGATGGGGCGCTCGAAGGCGGCGAGGTAGATTTCACGCAGGGTGCGCTCGTCCATCACCGCGTCGATGTACTCCCGGTCCTTTTCCTGGTTGTTGGCGGCGAAGTGCTTGATGCAGGTGCCCACGCCGGTGCTCTGCACGCCCTTTATGTAAGCCGCCGCCATCTCGCCGGTCAGGCGGGGGTCCTCGGAATAATACTCGAAGTTGCGCCCGCACAGCGGGGTGCGCACGATGTTGATGGCCGGCCCCAGCAGGATGTCCACCCCGGCGGCTTTGGCTTCCACGCCCAGGTGGCGGCCCGCCTCGCGGATGAGGTCCTTATCCCAGGAAGAGGCCATGCCCGGGCCGGACACATAGGCCACGGCGGGCTGGCTCTTGTTCCAGCCCATGTGGTCGGAGATGCCCACCTGCTTGCGCAGGCCGTAGGGGCCGTCCGCCACCTCCATGGAGCTGACCCCCAGGCGGGGGAAGGGCTGGGTGACCCAGAAGTTTTTGCCGGTCAGCAGCGACAGCTTTTCGTCCAGCGTGAGCTGAGCCACCAGCTGCTGCGCTTTTTCACTGTATTCGTTCATCCTCTCACTCCTGCACGCCGGCGGTGAGCGTAAAGCCGGCCTTGTTCTGTTTTGCGCTGCGGCTGTCCAGCCCGATCATCACATCGAAGCCGCCCGCCTCCGAGGCCCACACGCCCCGGGCGGTGTAAAAACGCAGCATGGGTTCGTCGATGGCAAAGGATACCTCCGCCTGCTGTCCGGGCTCCAGCCACACCTGTTTGACGCCCCGCAGCTCCTGCACCGGGCGGGAGAGGGATGCACAGCGGTCCCGCAAGTAAAGCTGCACCGTCTCCCGGGCGGGGAGGCTGCCCTCGTTGCGCACCGTCACCGTGGCGGTGAGGGTCTCGCCGGGGGCCAGGTTTTCTCCGCTCATCTTCACCGGGCCGCAGACGCAGCGGCCGTAGGTCAGGCCGTAGCCGAAGGGATAGAGCGGGGCGTTGGGGCCGTCCAGATATTTGGACTGGAAGTGCTCGTCCGAACCTTCCACAAAGGGGCGGCCGGTGGGCAGTTCGTTGTAGTAGACGGGGATCTGGCCGGTGTGCCAGGGGAAGCTCATGGTCAGCTTGCCGCCGGGCACTTCATCGCCTGCCAGCAGGTCGGCCAGTGCGCGGCCGCCCTCGCTGCCGGGGGCCCAGCCCTCCAGAATGGCGTTCATATGCTCGTCGTACCAGTTCAGCAGCAGCGGCCGGCCGTTGGTGAGCACCAGAACGGTGGGCTTGCCGGTGGCGGCCACCGCCTCGGCCAGCGCCTTCTGGCAATCCGGGATGGTGATGTTCAGCCGGCTGCAGGCCTCGCCGCTCATCTGGTCGTCCTCGCCCAGGGCAAGCACCGCCACGTCGGCGGCCTTTGCCGCGGCCACGGCCCGCTCAATGCCGCCCTCGATGGGCTGCTGCACGCCGCTGCCCTCTTCCACGGTGAAATCAAAGCCCTTTTCCCGCAGGCCGGTGGCCAGAGTGGCCACCTCCGCTTTGCGGGTGGAACAGCACCAGCAGCCGAAGAGGTCGCTGCTGTCGGCAAAGGGGCCGATGAGGGCCAGTTTCTTGTCTTTTGCCAGCGGCAGCACGCCGTCGTTTTTCAAAAGCACCGCCGAACGGGCCGCCAGGGTGCGGCTCTGGGCCAGATGCTCCGGAGTGTAGACGGTGGAGTCGATCTCCTCCTCCCGCAGGAAGCGGTAGGGATCGTCCATCACGCCCAGCTCGTACTTGGCGGTGAGGATGCGCCGCACCGCGGCGTCCACCTGCTCCATGGTGATGCGGCCCGCTTTGAGCAGCGCTTCGCCGTGGCGGCGGAAGTAGTTGGTGGTCATCTCGATGTCCAGGGTGGCGGCCAGCGCCTTTTCGGCGGCGTCCGCCTCGTCCTCGGCCACGCCGTGCTCCATCAGCTCCATAACGGCGGCGTAGTCGGAGACCACCACTCCGTCGAAGCCCAGCTCGCCCCGTAGCACGCCCTCCACCAGCGGGCGGTTGGCCACGGCGGGCACGCCGTTGACCACGTTGAAGGCGGTCATCACCGACTTGACGCCGGCTTTGACGCCCGCCGCAAAGGGCGGCAGGTAGGTGTTGTGCAGCGCGGAGTCGCTGAATTCCACGGTGTTGTAGTCACGCCCGGCTTCTGCCGCGGCGTAGCCCAGGTAGTGCTTGAGGCAGGCCATCACGCCGCCGTCCTCCTGCATGCCCTTGACCAGCGCCGCCGACACCCGGCTGCCCCACCAGGGGTCCTCGCCGGCGGTCTCGGCCACCCGGCCCCAGCGGGGGTCATGGGGGATGTCCACCATGGGGGAGAAGATGTAGTCAATGCCGCAGCAGGCGGCCTCGCGGGCGCTGGTGGCCGCCGCCTGACGGATGAGTTCCTCGTCAAAGCAGCAGGACCAGGCCAGCGGAATGGGGAAAATCGTTTCGAAGCCGTGGATGACGTCCAGGCAGAAGAGCAGCGGGATGCCCAGGCGGCTCTCGTTCACGGCGATGTCCTGGAAATGGCGGATGCGCTTTGCCAGGTCGTGGGGTTCGCCCACCTGCATCATCGAGCCGATCTGGCCCGCCCGCAGCAACTCCTCCACTGGCTCTTTGACCTGGGTGGTGCCCACGGTGGTGATGTCCGCCCCGATGGACTGGTACATCTGGCCGAACTTCTCGGCAGTGGTCATTTTTGCCAGCAGTTCCTCCACCGCTTCGGGGATGGTCTGGCCGGGACGCCGCGCGGTGCGGCAGGGTTTATTCTTCTCCATCGGGCTGCTCCTTTCTCTTGCGGCCGGTCAGCGCAAAGGCCACGATGGCCGCTACCAGCGCCAACGCCGCAACGCCCACGGCCACATAGGGCAGCACAGAGGCGTCCGCCGTCTCCGGCTGGGTCTCGGGCTGGGGTTCCTCGGCATCCTCGCTTTCCGCGCCCACGCCGCCGGGGGCGGGCGCGCCGGTGAGCTGTACGCCGTCCAGCACAAAGCTCTCCTGATCGCTGCTCAGCGAGAAGCTGGCGCCGGGGGCCAGGCCGATCTGGGCTTCCAGGGTGGTGTAGTCCTTGCTGGCGGCAAGGTCCAGCGCGAACTGCTGGCTGCCGCTGCGCAGGGTGAGCACACTGTCCTCATCGCAGCGGTAGGTGATGGAGATCACCTCGCCGCCGCGGCTGGAATCGTAGGCCACTTCGCCGCCGGAAAGGCCGGTGACGCAAGCGCCCCGGGAGGCGTCTTCATCCTCCTGCGCCTGGGCGGTACCGGTGAGGCGGGCGTATTCCGCCTGCATGTCCTCCAAGAGCAGCACCTGGTCGATGCGCAGGCCTGCCGCGTTCTCCGCCTGCAGGGTGAGGTCGTAGTCTTCCACCACCGTCAGCAGCACGCCCAGCTCGGTGTAGTCGCTGCTGGCGGGCAGGGTAACAGTCTTTTTCAGCTGGCCGCCGGAGTAGAGGCCCAGCTCAGCGTCCTTGTCGGCGCGGTAACGGATGACCAGCTGCTGCACCGGCGGGCACTCGGTGAAGGTGAGGCCGTCTTCCGCGGCGGGCAGCTCCACCACCCAGCCGTTCAGGGAAGAGGCGTCCTCCACCGATTTCGCTCCGTTTTCCGGCAGGCCCTCGGCGGCGGGCATGGTGTCGCGGGTGGGATACTCCAGCGACCAGTCCATCACCGTGGGGGGATTGCCTTCCTCTTTAAAGAGGTTGTAGCCGAAGTACAGGATGCCCCGCACCTCGGGGTAGTTCTGCTGATAGAACTCCACCATGGCCCGCATGGCCTTGCGCTTGGCGGCCACGTCGGCCACAAGGCCCGCGGTCTGGTTGGTGGCCTCGCCGCCGTTGTACTCCATGGTGTGGAAGCCGCACTCGATGACCACCGGCGCGTCGCCGTACTGGCTGCGGTAGGTCTCCATGGAGATGCGCAGCCGGTCCGCGTTGATGAGGGTGGCGTCGTCATCCTCCGCGGTGGGGATCTTCCCTTCCGGATAGCTGTAATTGTTGATGAAGTAGCCGTCCGCGCCGGCGGAGGCGTAGCTGGGGATGTCGTAGGTGTTGTCCCAGCCGTAGAACACGCTCAGGAACATCTTGGCGTCCTCAAAGCCGCAGGCCGCCGTCTCCTCGCGCATCAGCCGCACGATCTCCTCGGCGTAGGTGACCTGGTTTTTCTTGGAGGTCTCGGAATTGACCCCGCCCAGGTTCGCCTGCACCGTGCCGTCGTCCACCGGCATGTTCAAAGCGAAGTAGGCCACCTGATCCCGGTTTTCCGGCTTGCTGACGAACTGCACCAGCGCCCGGTGGCTCTCCATCACCTTGGCCGCGTCCTCTTTGGTGAAGGCGAAGTTCTCCGCGTCGTAGGACTCGATACGCACCACCGCGCGCATATCCAGCCGCTTGAGTTCGTTGAACAGGTGGGTCTTGTACTCGTCGCTGCCCGCGTCATCGAAGTTTTCCAAACCGTAGATGGTCACGGTGTTGATGTGGTAACGCTCGCTCATCCGCTCCAGCTCACGGGTGATCCACTCGTTTGTGTTCTCGGTGCGCTGCAGCTCAAAGGTGGCGCCGTTCCAGAAGGTCTCGGGGTCGGCACTCTCGGCGTAGGGGGTCATCACGCCGGTGGCCCCTTCGTCCGCCGCCATCACGCCGGTGGCCGCGCCGGCCGCCATGAGCAGGGTCAATGCCAGGGAGATGATCTTTCGTTTCATACGGCATCCTCCTCGGGATAGCGCAGCGCCCAGTCCATGACTGCCGGCGGCTCGCCCTCCTCTTTATAAAGGTTATATCCGAAGTACAGGTAACCCCGGAACTCCGGCACGGTCTCGTAAAAATCCAGCGTGGCGCGGATGGCCTGCTCCTTCGAGGGCCGGTCGCCCACAAGGCCCGCCGTCTGGCCGGGCCACTGGCCGTGGTTGTATTCCAGTGTGTGGAAGCCGAACTCCACGATCAGCGGCATGCCCGGATACTGGCTGCGGTATTTTTCCACCGCCACCGAAAGCCGCCGGCGGTTGATAAGCTCCTCATCGGTGCAGGGCAGCGTGGGCGCGTGGAGGTGCTGGGCGGGGTAGCTGTAGTTGTTGAGGAAGTAGCCGTCCGCGCCGGCAGCGGCGTAGCTGGGCACGTCGTAGGTGTTGTCCCAGCCGTAGAACACGCTCAAATAGAGCTTTGCGGTGGAAAAACCCCGGCGGTGGGTCTCCATGCGCATGGCGCTCACCAGCGACGCGGCGTATTCCACCTGGCGGTGGCGGCAGTCCGGAGAATTGACCCCACCCAGCGGTTCGGTGACCCGGCCGTCATCCACCGGCATATTCAAGGCGAAATAGGCCACACGGGAGCGGTGGTCCGGCGTACAGACCCAGTCCAGCAGGGCCTGATAACGGCTCAGCACATCGGGCACGTCCTCCTGGGCAGAAAAAGAAAACCCGGCGCCGTAGTCCTCGATCCGGACGACTGCCTGCATCTGCAAGCGGTCCAGCGTGGCGAACAGGATTTCCCAGCTCGCGCGCACATGCTCCAGCCCGTAAAAATTCACGGTGTTGAAGCCGTCCCGCTTCATCTGCTCCAGCAGGCCGCACAGATCGGCCTGCTTCGAGGCATTCTCGTCCAGCGCGAGGGTCGCGCCGAGTTTCATCTCACAGGGGTTTCTCGGGGATTTGCAGTTCATGTCAGCGCCTCCGTATTCCGGCGTTTTTGCTATAATTGCCTTTGTTCCAAAGTCAATTATAGTGACATTCACATTTCCAATCTATCCCGATTTATGCTTGCTTGTCCTCAAATATTGACTTTTGATATTCCCGCGGCGACATGCCCGTGTGGGCCTTGAACACCCGGTTGAAGGTCTTCACACTGGAAAAACCGGTGGCCTCGGCGATCTGGGTCACGTTCATCCGCCGCTCAGCCAGAAGCCGCTGCACCCGTCCCACACGGTAGGCGGTGAGGTACTCCATAAAGGTGGTACCGGTGAACCGCTTGAAAAAGCGGGCGAAGTAGCTGGTGGTGAAGCCCAGCTCGTCGGCGGCGTCCTGCAGGTCGATGTGCTGGGAGAAATTGCGCTCCACATACAAAAAGGCCTTTTCCAGATTGGCCAGCATGGCCGCCTGGGCGCTTTTTTCCTGGGTGTCCCGCTGCTGGGCGTCCTGCTCAAAGCCGTTCGCCAGCAGCACCACCAGATCGTACAGCCGCGCACGCACGCTGAGGTTTCGCCCCAGCTGGGTGGTGTCGTTGAGTTCGATGAGCCGCAGAAAGATGCTCTGCACCTCCTGCTGATGGCGCTCGTTCCACTGGGTGCTCACCCGGCTGATGCCCTTCATCTTTTTCTGGATGAGGCGCAGCTCTTCGCCGTCCTCAAACAGTTCCGGGGCGAACATCACCACCACCCGCTCGTGATCGTAGGTCTGGAAGTAGGAGTGGGTGTCGCCCCCGAGGATGACCGCCATGTCCCCCGGGCCGAGGGTATAGAGCACATCGTTGATGACCATCTTCACGCTGCCGGTGCGCACAAAGACCAGTTCCGTCTCCTTGTGCCAGTGGTTGGGGACCAATGCGCCCTCCCGGTCGTAAAACAGGACATAGGGAATGGTCTTTTCGGTCTGGTTGAGCAAAAAAGCGGTGCTCACGATGCATTCTCCCCCTCTCTTTTTGATTTCTCTGTGAATATTTTATCACCCGCGCCCGGCGCATGCAACCGCCGCCCCGGCGCACAAAAGCAGGAAAAAGGCGGACGCGCCCCCTTTTTATGGGGCTGCGTCCGCCTTTGCGGTCTGTGAAAATATTTTACTGCTGCTCGAACATGTCCTTGCCCACACCGCACAGGGGGCAGACATAGTCCTCGGGCACATCGGCCCAGGCGGTGCCGGGTGCCACGCCGTTGTCCGGGTCGCCGGCCGCCTCGTCGTAGATAAAGCCGCAGACAGTGCAAACATACTTCATAGCGCATCGCTCCTTTTTGGGTTTCACGGCCCGCCGGGCGGGCTCATGCCCTTATTGTATGTAAAGAAGCGTCATTCTTCCGTTGCCGGGGCAACATTTTGAAAATCAGCGGATGTAGTGCACATAATCCGGCTTGCGGGGCGCGGCGGGCTTCGGTTCCCCATCGGCATAGCCCAGGATGCAGTGGCCGATGCCCTCCCAGTCGCCTTCGATGCCCAGTTCCTTCAGGATGGCCTTGCCCTCTTCGCTCTCGAACTCCTCCTTGGCCCGGTGGATCCAGCAGCTGGCAAGACCCTCGGCGTGAGCGGCCAGCATCAGGTTGCCCATCACCAGGCTGCCGTCGTAGACGTAGGTGGGGGCGGCTTTGTTCGCCAGCACCACCAGCACCACCGGCGCGCCGTAGAAGGGGTCGCCGGAGGAGCCCATGATCTCGGCGTTCATGGCCGAGAGCTTATCCCGCATGGCCTTGTTGGTGATGGCCAGGATGATGGGGCTCTGGCGGTTCATGCCGGTGGCGGCGTACTGCCCGGCGGTGAGGATGCGCTCCAGCGCGTCCTGGGGCACGGGGTCCGGTTTGTAGCTGCGCACACTGCGGCGGGTCAGAATGGCATTGAGAACTTCGTTCATCGTATCTCCCCCTTTTCTTTTTATTATATCACTCATTGTAAATCTGCTGGCCGCCCTCGATGGCCTCCCCCAGATAGGTGTCGATCCAGCGGCGCAGCTGCTGCTCGTCCCGGTTTTTCAGGTGAGTATAGAGCAGTTCCGTGTTGCGGCAGAGAGCCTCGATGCCGTAGCGGCGGCAAAAGCGCACCCACAGCACGATGACCGGCGCGCGGAAGGAGTAATAGAACAAGGGCAGAATGCTGTTGCCGGTGATGAGGGCCAGCTCATGCTGAAACTCGAAGGCCCGCTCCGCCGCCTGCAGGGGTGTCTGCGCTCCCGCGATGCGGGCCACAAGGTCGCCCAGGCGGTCGATGTCTTCGTCGGTGGCGTTGCGCAAAATCAATCCCACCGCCATATGCTCCAGCGCCCGGCGCACCTCCAGAATGGAGCGTATCTCCTCCCGGCCCAGGGTGCCGCCGTTGTACTCCATGATGGCGATGAGGGTGCTCAGGTTTCCGTTGCGCCGGTAGTCCGCCACAAAGGTGCCCTGCCGCGGGCGCACCTCCACAAATCCCTGGGCCGCCAGTTCCGCCAGACCGCCGTTCACCACCGCCCGGCTTACCTGCATTTGTTGCGCAAGTTCCCGCTCCGGCGGCAGCGCCGTGCCCTCGGGCAGTTCCCCCGAAAGGATCATTCCCTGTATCTGCTTGACGAACAAATCTTTCAGACTGGGGGCCGACAGTTTCTCAAATTCCACAGCGCCTTCCTCCTCGTATTGGTCATACCACATACCACGCCCTTATTTTACCATGCAAATGGCTGAACGCCAAGAGCCTTTTTTGCACAGTATTCCGAAAAAATCGGCATCTATTGACCTTTTCCGCAGGGTAATGTTATTCTTTTAACGTTCGGCTGGGGCCGATATTTATTTCTGGCCCGACCACTGATACGACCATGGAGTGTGAGAGAATTGGAATCCTTTAAAATTCTTGAGATTCGCCAGAGCGTGTTTGCCTCCAACGACGAAGAGGCGGCGAAACTGCGGGCGGAACTGAAGGAGAAGGGCGTGTTCCTTCTGAACCTGATGTCCAGCCCCGGCTCGGGCAAAACCACCACCCTGACCCGCACCATCGAGGCGCTGAAAGACGAGATGAAAATCGGCGTGATGGAGGCGGACATCGACTCGGACGTGGACGCCCGCACCATCTCGGCGGCGGGGGCAAAGGCCATCCAGCTGCACACCGGCGGCATGTGCCATCTGGACGCGGGCATGACCCGCCAGGGCCTGGAGGGTCTGGGCACCGGGGACGTGGAACTGGCCATTCTGGAGAATGTGGGCAATCTGGTCTGCCCTGCCGAGTTCGACACCGGCGCTGTGAAGAACGCCATGATTTTGTCCGTGCCCGAAGGACACGACAAGCCCCTCAAATACCCGCTGATGTTCCAGGTGTGCGACGTGGTGCTGGTGAACAAGATGGACGTTCTGCCCTACTTCAATTTTGACCTGGAAAAATGCACCGAGTATGTGAAGATGCGCAATCCCAAGGCGCAGGTCATCCCCATCTGCGCCGCCACCGGCGAAGGGATGGACGCCTGGTACGACTGGCTGCGCCGGGAAGTGCGCGCCTGGCGGGGCGAAGAAACGGAAAAGGAGAACGGCCATGAGTGAGACCCATTTTCCCCTGGACGAAAGCAAGCTGTCCTTTGAAATTCCCCGGGATGAGCAGCCCCGGGAGAAGATACTGAAACTTGGGCGGAAAATCACCGACCGCATCCCCGCCAAATTGAAGGGCGTGACCGGCGACGACCCGGAATACTGGGGCCTGGCGGGCCTTGTGACCGACGAGATGGCCGACGTGGCCCTCAAGATGGAGGTCCGCAAGCCCATGACCCTGCCCCAGCTGGTGAAGGCCACCGGCAAGAGCGCCGAGGAACTGGAGCCGCTGCTCTATCAGATGAGCTACATCGGCCTTTTGGAATACAACTGGGAGAACGAGCGGCACGAAAAGCAGTACGTTCTGCCCATGTTCGTGCCGGGAAGCGCCGAGTTCTTCAACATGCAGAAGCATCAAATTGATGAGCACCCGGAGGTGACCGCCTTCTTTGAGCGGATGACCTTCCTGCCCCTGGAGCACATCCCCGCCATGGTGCCGCCGGGAGGCGCGGGCATCGGCATGCACGTCATCCCGGTGGAGAAGGCCATCGAGACCGAGAACCAGTCGGTGGACATCGAGCACATCAGCCACTGGCTGAAAAAGTACGACGGCAAGTACGCCGCCAGCCCCTGCAGCTGCCGCATGAGCCGGGCAAAGCTGGGCGAGGGCTGCGGCGACGACCCGGAGGACTGGTGCATCGGCGTGGGCGACATGGCGGACTACCTGGTGGAGACCCACAAGGGCCACTATGTGGACTACGACGAGGTGCTGCGCATTCTGAAGCGGGCCGAGGACAACGGCTTTGTGCACCAGATCACCAACATCGACGGCGAGAACAAAATTTTCGCCATCTGCAACTGCAACGTGAACGTCTGCAACGCTTTGCGGCTGAGCCAGATGTTCAACACCCCCAACCTGGGCCGCTCGGCCTATGTGGCCCATGTGACCACCGAGAACTGCGTGGCCTGCGGCCGCTGCGTGGAGTTCTGCCCCGCGGGCGCGGTGAAGCTGGGCCAGAAGCTGTGCACCAAGGACGGCCCGGTGGAGTACCCCCGGATGGAGGACCCTGCCGTGACCCCCTGGGGCCCGGAGAAGTGGACGGTGGACTACCGGGACAAGAACCGGGTCAACTGCCACGACACCGGCACCGCCCCCTGCAAGACCGCCTGCCCCGCCCACATCGCGGTGCAGGGCTATCTGAAGATGGCGGCCCAGGGGCGCTACACCGAGGCGCTGGCCCTCATCAAGAAGGAGAACCCCTTCCCCGCCGTCTGCGGCCGGGTGTGCAACCGCCGCTGTGAGGACGCCTGCACCCGCGGCAACGTGGACTCCGCGGTGGCCATCGACGCGGTGAAAAAGTTCATCGCCCAGAAGGACCTGGACGCCGCCACCCGCTACATCCCGCCCATCGTGCCCGCCAGCACCGGCGAGGGCTTCAGCGAGAAAATCGCCATCATCGGCGCGGGCCCCGCGGGCCTTTCCTGTGCCTTCTACCTGGCGGAAAAGGGCTACAAGCCCACCGTGTTCGAGAAGAACGCCCGGCCCGGCGGCATGCTGGTGTACGGCATCCCCTCCTACAAGCTGGAAAAAGACGTGGTGGACGCCGAGATCGACGTCATCCGCGCCATGGGCGTGGACATCCGCTGCGGCGTGGAAGTGGGCAAAGACGCGACCCTGGACCAGCTGCGTGCCGAAGGCTACAAGGCCTTCTACATCGCCATCGGCTGCCAGGGCGGCCGCAAGGCCGGCGTGCCCGGCGAGGACGCCGAGGGCGTGTTCACCGCGGTGGATTTCCTTCACGCGGTGGCAGAGAACGAGCACACCCCGGCGGCCAAGCGCACCGTGGTCATCGGCGGCGGCAACGTGGCCATCGACGCGGCCCGCAGCGCCCGCCGCTGCGGCGCGGAGGAAGTTTCCATGTTCTGCCTGGAGGCCAAAGACGCCATGCCCGCCGACCCAGAGGAAGTGGCGGAGGCCCAGGCCGAGCAGGTGCAGCTGCACTGCGGCTGGGGCCCCAAGGAAATTCTCACCGAGAACGGCAAGGTCACCGGCGTGGTGTTCAAGCGGTGCGTTTCGGTGCTGAACGCCGAGGGCCGCTTCGCCCCCGTTTACAACGATGCCGACACCATGACCGTGGCCTGCGAGCAGGTCATCCTGAGCATCGGCCAGAGCATCCTCTGGGGCAATTTGCTGGAGGGCAGCAAGGTGGAGCTGGCCGGCGGCGGGCGCGCCGCGGCGGACGCCCTCACCTACCAGACCGCCCAGCCCGACGTGTTCGTGGGCGGCGACGTGTACACCGGTCCCGGCTTTGCCATCGAGGCCATTGCCGCCGGCAAGGAGGGCGCGGTGTCCATCCATCGCTTCGTCCAGCCGGACACCAGCCTCACCATCGGCCGCAACCGGCGGGACTTCATCCAGCTGGATAAAGACAACCTCTTCCTCACCGGTTACGACAGCGCCGCCCGCCAGGAGGCCGCGGCCCCCGCGCCGGGCCTCTCCTTCCGGGACACCCACGGCACCCTCACCGAGGAACAGGTCAAGACCGAGACCGCCCGCTGCCTTGGCTGCGGCGCGTCGGTGGTGGACCCGAACAAGTGCATCGGCTGCGGCATCTGCACCACCAAGTGCGAGTTTGACGCCATCCATCTTTCCCGCGATCTGCCCGAGTGCAGCACCATGGTGCGCACCGAGGACAAGTTCAAGGCCATCCTGCCCTACATGGTCAAGCGGGGCCTGCGGCTGAAATTCGGCAAGAAAGGCTGAGCGCCATGCACGAACTGGGCATCGTATTCCACATCATCAAAACGGTGGAGACCGCCGGGCGGGAAAACGGCATCAAGCGGGTGAAGGCCGTGACGCTGGAGCTGGGCGAAGTGTCCGGCGTGATGGGCGACTACCTCCAGGACTGCTGGAAGTGGGCCGCCGCCCGCTCGGAGATGCTGGACGGGGCAGAACTGCGGGTGGAAACCATTCCCGCCCGCACCCTGTGCGAAGCCTGCGGCGAAGTGTATGAAACACTGGCCCACGGGCGCACCTGCCCCGCCTGCGGCAGCGGCCGCACCCATCTTATTCAAGGCAACGAAATGCTCATCCGGGACATTGCGGTCCCGGACGAGCCGCAAAACACTGCATCAAAATAGAGGAGGATTCATCATGTTGTTTCAAATCTACGGCGAAAACGCCGGCTGGCAGCTGCTGGGCTGGCTGCTGGTGTTCGCGGGGCTGGTGCTGGCCAATGAGGTGGCCCGCCGCACGCCCCAGGGCGGCATCTTCTGCTTTCTCATTCTGCCCGCCGGGCTGACCGCCTATTTCATCTCCATCTATGTGGGCGCGGCCATGGGGGCCGAGTGGGCGCTGAACAATCCCACCTACACCCACATGAACAGCTGGTTCCACTACGCCAAGCTCTACGCCGCCACCGCCGGATGCATCGGCTTCATGATGCTGAAATACAAGTGGGGCGTGGGCAAGGCCCACTGGTTCAAGGCCTTCCCCTTTGTCATCGTGGCCATCAACATCCTCATCGCCGTGGGCAGCGACTTTGAGTCCGGCATCCGGGGCGCCATGGCCCTGGCCGCCACCGGCGAGCGTTGGTGGCTGTCCAGCGAGAACGTCTGGCTCTACGGCGGCTGGTGGAACTGGGTGAACGGCATCGCCGGCATCCTGAACATCCTGTGCATGACCGGCTGGTGGGGCATCTACACCTCCAAAAAGGGCGAGGACATGCTCTGGCCGGACATGACCATCCTCTACATCATCGCCTACGATTTGTGGAACTTTGAGTACACCTACAACAACCTGCCCACCCACGCCTGGTACTGCGGCCTGGCCCTGCTGCTGGCCCCCACCTTCGCCAACGCGCTGTGGAACAAGGGCGGCTGGATCCAGAACCGTGCCAACACTCTGGCCCTGTGGTGCATGTTCGCCCAGGTGTTCCCCCTGTTCCAGGACGCCAGCGTGTTCAGCACCCTGCCGGTGCTCTACGCCGACGGCGTGATGGATCCCACCGTGCGGCCCACCGCCGCCGACCCCACCATGCAGGGCGTGATCGCCATTCTGGCGCTGGCCGCTAACGTCATCGTGCTGGCCATCATCATCAAGCGCGCCGTGCAGCAGAAAAAGAACCCCTACAAAAACGAGATCTTCTCCGACACCCGCGATTTCCGCCAGGCAATGGCGCGCGCGGAGTGATATTCTTCTCCCCCATTAAGGGAAAACGCCCCACGGGGCCGTCTTTGGCGGCTTCGCGGGGCGTTTTCCTTGTTCGGGTTCATTCCTCCGGCACAGGCTGGGCAAGGCCGTGGGTCATCATGTTGCGTATCATCCGGTGGGTCAGCCGCGCCATCTCCCGGGGCGGCTCGGCGCAGCCGCCCGCAAGCCAGTGCTTGATGAGACCCACCGCGCCGGTGGTGCAGAAGGCAAAGCCATAATCGATGCTGCTGCGCCGCTCGGGAAAGTCCTCCCGCAGCTTTTGCAGCACGTTCTCCTCCATCATCCGCTCGATGCGGTGCAGAAAGGCCATGTCCCCGTTGGGACCCACCAGGGCGGCACAGATCTCCCGGTTGTCGTAGAGGATGGAAAACACTTCTTCAATGAAGGCAAGGCCCTCCTGCTCAAAGGAGCTCATCGGGTGGGTGTGCACCGCCGCGTATATCTCGTCGAACAGCTCCTGTTCCACCGCCGCCAGCAGATCGAAGATATCGCTGTAGTGCAGATAGAAGGTGGAGCGGTTGATGTCCGCCAGGTCCACCAGCTCCTTCACCGTTATCTCGCTGGCGCTCTTTTGCTGCATCAGCTGCGCCAGCGCCCGCCGTATCTGCCGGCGGGTGCGCCGGATGCGCCGGTCCTTCGTTTCGTCCATGGCCTCTCCTTTTTGCCTGCAGGGCAAATTGTAAATCTTTTTTGAATGTTCAACAGTTCCTCATCATCGTGTCGATTAAACATCATTTCGGTGAAAAATCAACGGTTGAGTGTTTTTCTCCCTTTCAGTATAATTCTCCTCACGGAAAAAGCAATACCGCGACGAAAAATCAACACTGTGTTGCTTTTCGCAAGATTGCACAGGAGGAAAGGGTGCGAAATTTCAGGTCATGCTGAAAAACGAATGGAAAGCTCTGCGGAGCAACTGGATCATGCTGGTGGTGATGGTGGCCGTTGTGGCCATTCCCACCATCTACACCACGCTGTTTCTCGGGTCCATGTGGGACCCCTACGGCAGCGTGGACCGTCTGCCGGTGGCTGTGGTGAACGAGGACCAGCCGGTGGAATACAACGGCGAGACGCTGTCCATCGGCAGCGAGCTGGCCGACAACCTGCGGGAGGACGGCTCCCTCGATTTTCATTTTGTGGACGCGGACGACGCCCAAAAGGGCCTTGCGGACGGCACCTATTACATGGTCATCACCATCCCCAAGGACTTTTCCGCCAACGCGGCCACCGTCACCGAACCGTCGCCCAAGGCCATGGAGCTGGGCTACGAGACGAACCCCGGCACCAACTACATCGCCTCCAAGCTGGGCGAGAGCGCCATGGCCAAAATTGAGGCCGAGGTGCGTGAGAGCGTGACCCAGACCTACGCCGAGACCATGCTGGAACAGCTGGCGGACATCGGCGACGGGCTGCAGGAAGGGGCCGACGGCGCGGCGGAACTGGAACAAGGCGCGGCCGATCTGGCCGAGGGCGGCCGGACCATCCGGGATAACCTCAAGCTCCTGGCGGACAGCACCCTCACCTTCCGCAATGGCAGCACCCAGCTCACCGAGGGCCTTGCCAAGTACACCGCCGGCGTGGACGCGGCGGCCCAGGGCGCGGCCAAACTGAAAGAGGGCGCCGGGCAGTTGGCGCAGGGCGTGGGCCAGTTAGGCGACGCGGCCCCCGCGCTGGTGGACGGCGCGGGCAAGCTGGGCCAGGGTGCCAAGGATCTGGCGGCGGGCGTGGACAGCGCCAAGACCGGCGGCGACACCCTTGCCGCCGGGGCCGCCCAGGTGGACGACAAACTCACCGAGCTGAACAATGGCCTTGCCCAGCTGCAATCCCAGACCGCCGCACTGCCGGACAGCGCTGCGGCGCTGGACGCGGGCGCCCAGCTGGCCCAGTCGGGCGCGGCGGCTCTGCAAACCGGGCTGGAGAGCGCCTCTGCCGGAGCTGCTGCCGCCCGGGAGGGCGCGGCTCAGCTGAACGGCGGGCTGCAAACGCTGTCGGGCAATTCCGCTGCCCTCAACGAAGGGGCCGCGGCGCTGGCACAGGGCATCGACGCGCTGGCCGCCCAGCCCCTTCCCCCGGAGCTGGCCGCAGCTCTGACCCAACTGCAGCAGGGAGCGGCCGGTCTTCAACAGAACCTCAGCGCTTACACCGCCGGGGTGGACACGGCAGCCGCCGGAGCCGCGGCGCTGAACGACGCGAGCACCGGCCTGCCCGCCCTTGCGGACGGCCTTAGCCAGATGGCGGGCAAGTCCGCTGAGCTCACCGGCGGCCTCACCACGCTTCAGCAGGGCACCGCCACCCTCGCCCAGCAGGCTCCCCAGCTGGTGCAGGGCATCGACCTGGCGGCGCAGGGCGGCCAGAAATTGCAGCAGGAGGGCACCAGCGTGGTGCGCCAGGGCGCGCAGGATTTGAGCGGCGGCCTTGCCCAACTGGCCGGAGGCAGCGCGGCGCTGCAGACCGGGCTGGGCGACCTTTCCGCCAAGCTGCCCGCCCTCACCGACGGGCTCACCCGGCTGCAGACCGGCGTGGGCGAACTGGAAAAGGGCGCCGGCCAGCTGGCGGACGGCACCGGCGAGCTGCAAAAGAACAGCGCGGCGCTGAACAGCGGCGCGGCGGCTCTGGCCAGCGGCGCGAGCCAGATCGGCGACGGCGCTTCCAAGCTCTATGAGGGCAGCGGCGAACTGACCGACGGTCTTGACAAGATGAAAGACGGCTCCGCCACGCTGGGCGCTTCCCTTGCGGACGGCGCGCAGCAAATTGCCGAGACCAACACCGGCAAAGAGGTGGCCGATATGATCGCCGCCCCGGTGAATGCCGAGGAGGCCAAACTCACCGAAGTGCCGGACAACGGCCACGCCATGGCCCCCTACATGATGTCGGTGGCGCTGTGGGTAGGGTGCATCGCCTTCAGCCTGATGTACCCCCTCACCGAGTATCATGGCGAGATGAAGAGCGGCGCGGCCTGGTGGCTGAGCAAAGCCTCTGTGCTCTACCCTGTGGCGCTGCTGCAGGCGGTGGTGATGGTGGGCGCGCTCCACGCGCTGGACGGTTTTGCCCCCGCGCGGATGGGCCAGACTCTGCTCATCGCCTGCCTTGCGTCGGTGACCTTCATGTCGGTGATGTACTTCTTCACCAGCCTGCTGGGCCGCATCGGCAGCTTCTTGATGCTGGTGTTCATGGTGGTGCAGCTGGCCGGTTCGGTGGGCACCTACCCGCTGGAAATTTCCGGTTCCTTTGTGAAGTATCTCCATGACTGGGTGCCCTTCACCTACACCGTCAAGGCCTTCCGCAGCGCCATCTGCGCAGGGCAGGACGTGAGCGGCTGCGCCGTGTATCTGGCGGTGTGGGCCCTGGTGTTCACCCTGCTCACCCTGGTGGTGTTCACGGTGCGGGCAAAGCACATCCGTGCCGGCAGACCCACCCTCACCCCCTGGCTGGAACGCCATCGGCTGGCGTAACGCAAACATAGAAAAGCCCCGCCCCCGCCCGGCATTGCGCCGGGCAGAGGCGGGGCTTGTTGTTTTTCTTTGAAGCGCTTACTCCTCGCGGCGGCGGGCGATGATGTACACCACAACGGCGACCACAAGGATCACCGCAGCGGCCACCGCAACGGGAATGGCCGGGGAAACGCCGCCCTGGGCGGGTGCGGTCTCATCCGGCTGCTCAGGCACGGACTCGGCCGGCTGGCTGTCGGGCGCTTCGGGCAGAGTTTCCTCCACCACCAGATAGTAGACGGAGCAGTGCTCCAGAGGCAGCTTTACCAGACCGTTTTCGTCCACCTCAACGGTGGCCACACGCTCCGGGTCGCCCGCATCGGGCAGGTAGAACAGGCCGCAGCGGGTGTTGCCGAAGACGGCGGGGTCCACCGTGAGCTCCAGAACGGCCTTGCCGGGCAGCGCGCCGGAGAAGGCGGTGTCCAGCGCGGTCATGGCCGCGTCGCCGGTGTAGCTGCGGATGCGCTCCAGAATGGACTCATCCGGCTGCAGGTTCACGGAGGTGTCGAACACACCGCCGGGCAGCTCGGTGCTGGTCAGATCCGCGCGGTCAAAGGACCAGGCATAGCCGTTGCCCTCCAGACGCAGCACGCCTTCATTGCGCTCCATCAGCAGCACAAAGGCCATCTGGCTGACGATGGGCTGGTCGTTCAGCCGCAGGGTCACATCCCCCGGCTGGGCGTCGAAGGCGTCCATCACCTGCTGGGCGCTGAACAGCTTCTCCTGGGTGTTGCCGCTGGTGGGCTGGTCCGGGGTCGCGGTGGGCCGGGGCTGGCCGCCGGGCACGGGAGTGCCGGTGGGCGCAGGAGTGGCCGTTGCGCCGGGCGCAGCGGTGGGCTGCGGATCAGCCGTCGGGGTGGGTTTCGGGTCCGTGGTCGGGGTGGGCTTCGGGTCCGTGGTAGGAGTGGGTGCGGGCACGTCCGTCAGCTCACCGCTGGTGATGACGTACTCCGAGCAGTGATCCACCGTGATGATGAACTCATTGGTCTCGGCATCGTACTGCACATCCACCACTTCGGCGGGCACGATGGTGCCGTCTTCCTTGACCCAGTAGAGGAACAGCTTGCTCACGTCGCCGTCGGGCACTTCGCTGGCCTTGATGCGGATGGTGGCCCGGCCGGGCAGGGTGCCGTTGTGGCTGAGGTTCACTTCCTGCAGGATCTTGGCCTGATCGGTCTCGGGCAGCTTGTCCACAGTGCCCTGGGCCTGGCCGGACAGCTTATCGGAGATGTTCAGGTTGGTCTCGATGGTGTCGTTGGTGATCTCACCGAAGGCCCAGGACGCAAAGTCCTTGCCCTCGCTGTTCTTGATGGGAGCGCTGACCGCAAGGCCCTCTTCTTTCAGGGCGGCAAAGGCGTCGGCGGTGAGCACCAGAGAGTCGCTCTCGCCGCTTTCCGGCTGCTGCAGAGGCAGAACGGCGGTGCCGTCCTCCACCTGGGTGGTGGCCAGGTCCACGTTCAATTTGCTGTGGGTCTGGTCCAGATAGTAGGGGGAGGAGAAGACCTCGGCGGTCCGTCCCTCGATGATGTTGTTCTCCTCTCCGTCGTTGGCCACAACGCCCACGACGGGGCCGGTCTTCACCTTGCCGGAATCATCGGTGCCCCAATAGTTCTGCGGCATCGACTTCTCGATGTACACGCCGCCCCGCTCATCGTCAATGCCCATGACATCGTACTGGTTGTCGATAAAGTCGCAGAAGCGCGGCACGCCCGGGTTATGATAGGCCACGGTGTTGGCGCTGAAAAGCGTGTTGAAGCTGGTGGCGGTCATCACGCCAGTCTGGCACTTTTCTACGGTGCAGCCCCGCAGGACGATGCTGTTCGCGTTGCTGTTAGCGCCCATCACGCCGGTGATGCAGTTTTTGATGGTGCAGTTGCGCAGGGTGAAGGGCGTGGGAAGCTGACCCGCGGTAATGGAGGTAAAGGTGTGGAGCACACCGCCACGCTCGTTGCCGCCGTCAATGACGATGCTCTCCAGCGAGAGGCCCGCGTTGGCCGGGTTCACCCGCACGATGAACGCCTGCCAGGGGAGATACGGGCCCTCCAGCTCCTCAGAGTCGGAGGGTTCATAGCTCGGGTCGCCGGTAAAGATGGCCGGGTCAGAGGGGTCTTTACTGCGCAGGATGACGTTCAGGCCCTCCACCTCCAGGTCCATGGCGTACTCGCCGCCCTCCAGCTCAATGATGGTGGGCACGGCGGTGGTCTCCAGCCGGTCCAGGATCGCCTGCAGCTCCTGGGCGTTTTGGGCGCTCTCGGTGGGAAGGCTCTCGTTGCTGTGCACCCGGAAGGTGTAGCCGATGGTCACGGTCTCCGGGGTCTTGTCGGTATTGCAATACGGATCCCGGTTCAGCTTAATGGTGGCAGTCACGTCGCAGGTGCCGGTGCCCACCGGGGTGAGCTGGATGCCATAAGCTTCGTCGGAATGGTTGATCGTATCGCTCACATCCGCCTTGTCAAGGTTGGCGGTGATCTTCAGAACGTTTTCGTCGGAGCTTGCAAAGGTGATCTCTTCGATGAGATCGCTGCCGAAGGTGCATGCTCCGTCCTCCCGCAGGCCGTAGAAGAACAGCTCAAAGGGGCCATTCTCTACCATGCGGTCACGGGCAACGCTGACCTGCTCGAAGTTGAGGTTGCCGTTTTCAAGCGCCACTTCCAGCGATTCCACCAGCTTAAAGTCTACGCTCCGCTTCTCCATAAGAGACTCGTAACGGTCGGCGCCGGCATACTTGGCGAAATTGATGATCAGCTTCACCGAGGACTCGCCGCCGCCATCTTTCAGGCGGGTGGGAATGGTGACCACTGCCTGGCCCTCCACCTGCTCGGCCAGATACACGATACCGAAGGTGGACTTGCCCTCGGCCCAAAGGATCTTGAAGTTATCTTTCGCGGCGCCGGTCACCACCGGCTCGCCGGCGACCACCGGGGCAGTGGGGTCGATCCAGGGGTTATCCCTGTCTTCGCCCACCAGCTCAAAGCTACGCACTTCTTCAAAATCCACCTGCTGCTCCACAGCGCGGTCGATGATGCGGCCCTTCTGGATCATGTCATTATAGCCGGCCCAGCTGGTGGTCGCGTCAACGGCGATCTCGTCCAGCAGCTCGCCGTTACGCAGCACGTCAAAGGTGATGGGGTCCGCGCCGTCGGAGTCACTGTCCCGCAGGGGGAACATCACATAGGCCCAGACATCCAGCGTCTGGCCGCCCTCAAAACATTTCACCGGCGCGACGATGCTGAACATGTCCGCCTCGTCATAGGTAACGGTGATACCGCTTTCCTTCAACTGCTGCTCGCTGGCAGCATATCCGCCGCCGGGGATACGGGGGATCACCTGATAGCAACCCGCGAAGGCAGGAGTGCCGTCCACAGTGCTGTGGATGGCCAGTTTGTAGTCGTTGTTTTCGCCGATATTCACGGTGAAGGCTTTGTCGGGGTTGTCCTTTTCAAAGGCATAGCGGGTTCCGATAAACCGGATCTGCTGCGATTGCCCCGCCGTAATGTTCTTGGTGTTATAGCTTACCTCGACCGTCTTGTTGTCGGACAACACGTTGTTCGTCAGCCAATAAACACCGTAGGAAACATCGCCATTGAAGACGTCATAAGTCTCGGCATCGGCAGACAGCTCTCCCTGGCCGGGCGCGGCCAGTCGCAGATAGAGTTTGCCGGAGGTATTGACACGCACGGTGGCGGAATCCGCCTCCACCAGCTTGTCCCCGTCCACCAGATACCAGGCAGCCACCGGCCGCGTTTCCTTATAGGTGAAAGCGATGTGGGCGGTGTGCTCGATCCCGGTGAAAGCATCGGTAAAGACTACGGTGCCGGTCACCGTCTGGCCATCCTCCAGCTCATACACCTTTGAGTTATCGACCAGTTCCACACACTGCCCGGCAGGATTTTTCCAATCCCCTCCCACCAGAGAGAAATACTGGGTAATGTCCCCCTCAAGGCGAACATCCTCCGCCAAGGGCAAAACACTTTTTTCCGGAACAAGCGCAAGCTCCGGGGCATCCCAGGCCGGGGCAGTGAAATTATAAAGGCCATATTCGCCGGCAGTGATCATTGCAGGGGCGTCTTCTCCGGGGATGGAGTCTTCCAGCACGCCTTTAGACTGATACACATTTTTGGTCACGGTGATGGTCCCGCTCGCCTCAGTGCTGCTGATCTCCACCTGGAACCTCATGTCGTCTTTCTGACTGTTCCAGAAATTTTCTGCCTGTTCGCCATCCATATAAATGAAAATGAGCGCCGGGATAGATTCGCCGTCGAAATCCATGTTCATGACGGAAACGCTCAGTACCTCGCGGGGGATCTCTTCGCCCTCCATGGTGAGGCATCTGGTCGTTACGGAGAACTGGTCGTCCACGGGCACCTTTTCTCCATTGTCCACATACAGCGCAAACACCGTCTGTCTTTCCGGCAGCGTTGCGCCATCTCCCACATACTCATCGCCCACCTTTACGCACAGGGTCCCCTTTTCTGCCTGTACAGCGGCCATTTCAGCCGCAGGGGCGACGGTGCTTTCCGCCGGCTGCTCCTGGCTGGCGGCGGGCACGGTCTCCACCGTTACGCCGCCCTGGGCGAACACCAACGGCGAGAAGGTGCTCACCGCCAGCGCGAGGCACAGCCCCGCAGCCACAAGCCGACGGACGATGCTCTGCTTTTTCTCTTTCATCATGTTCCTTCCTTTCCCCGATCGCCCGATGACGATCGGGCCCCGTTGGTCGCTCCGGATAAAATATTTTATCGCAATAAATTATCCGTCTCTAAAAGGATACATCGTTTTGAAGAAAAAATCAACAGGTTTTTTTGTTCCGCGCGCAGAAGGTCAGGCGACCCGGGTAAGGCGGCATTCCAGCCGCTTTTCCGGGAAGGCGCTCATGGGGTCCCGGTAGCTTTCCACCAGGACGGTGGTGTGCCCGTCGGCGGTCTCGGTGAAGGATACAGGATAATACTCCCCCTCCTGCGGCGCGGCGTACACATAGACGCTGCCGGCCGCGTCGTAGACCGCCGGGTCACTGCAGGAAAAGCCCTGAATGCCGAAATATTCCTCCGCCAGCTGCGCCATGCGCTCTTCGGTGAAGGGCGGCGTTTCCTTCTTGTCCTCCACTGCGCTCTCCATGCACACCTTCGCCACGGTGACGGGCGAGAGGTCGCCGACTTCAAAGCCCGCCGTGTTGTCGCTGAGGTTGCGGGCCAGGCGCACTGCCAGCCGCACCGCCTCGTTCTCCCCTTCCAGCAAACGGATGTCCTCGTACTTTTTCTGGGGCATCAGACAGGAGACAAACGGCTCGTCCCGATAGCCGGTCTGGGAAAGGCGCGCCACCAGCGTGCCGGCGCCCTCGCTGTAAACGCCGCCGCCCTCCAGCACTTCCACCGTCAGATACACTTCCGCCGTGCGGTTGCTGTTGCAGTAGAGCTGGGCGTCCTTCACCTCCAGCCGCACCCGGCCGAAGGGGGCGTACACCGGTTCATAGTAGTTCGGGTCCATGCTGGCCAGCTGTGCCAGCTGCGCCGGGTCACTGGCCTCCAGCGCTCCCACCAGTTCGGCGGCGGCGGCGCGGAACCGCTCCCGCTGCTCGTCCCCCACAAAGGGCGACGAAACCGGCATGTAGTGCCCTTCCGCCAGAACGGGGTTGGTGAGGGTGCAGGCAAACACCGTGCATACGCCGATGGCCAGCACCGTCTGGACCCAGCGGGGCAGCTGCTTCCAGTTCAGCGCCCGCAGGATGCGCCGTTTCGTGTCGCTCTGGCCAAAACTTGCGTATTGCAGCGAGTGGCGGCGGGCGTCCGCCCAGTTCAGCAGCGTCTGGGCATACTCCACCCGGCGGCCAGGCTCCAGCAGTTCCAGCACCCGCTCATCGCAGGCGGCCTCCATGTCCTGGATCATCAGCCGCCGCGCCAGCCAGGCCAGCGGGTTGAACCAGTGGAGCACCGCCGCTGCGGTGAACAGCTGCAGCACCATGTGGTCTTTGCGGCGCACGTGGGTCAATTCGTGGAGCAGGATATACTCGGTCCCCTCCTGCCGCTCCAGCATCCCGGAGGGCAGAGCCACCTTCGGATGGAAAAAACCGAACACCAGCGGCGAAGCCACAGCGGAAGTATAGATCACCGGCACCCGCCTGCCGCCCGCCGCTTGGCGGAACACCGTTTCAAAAGCGGTCAGGTCGGCGCTGCGGCCCCGGGCCAGTTTTTTGCGCAGCACAAAATAGCGTGCCAGCACCCAGATCGCCTGGGCCAGCACGCCCGCGCCCCACACCGCCGCCAGCACCGACAGCAGCTGCTTTGTGAGCATCTGCTCACCGCCGGCCACGCTTTGCAGCACCGGCTGATAGGGGTCGAAATATTCCACCGAGACCAGCATCCCGCCGGGGGTGGCAAGGTTTTCGTCGAAGAGGTTGAACAGGCTGGCGGGGCTGGGCAGCGAGTAAGGCACCAGCATGCGGAACAGGAGCGGCAGCCAGAGCAGATACAAAAAACTCGCGCTGCCAAGGCCGCGCAGAAGCCTGCGCCCAAGCAGCACGAGCAAAAGCAGAAAGCTCGAGGCGATGCTCATATTCAGGATGGAAACGAAAAGGTCCATGGCTGTTCTGACGCTCCGCCTTTCAGTCTTTGTTTCGTTTTTCGTCGATCATGGCCTGCAGCTCATCCAGAGTATTTTCCGAGAGCTGATCCGAGTTCAGGAAATTGGCGAACAGGCTGGCAAAGCTGCCGCCGAACATCCGGTCCACCAGAGTGTTGGTCTCGGCGCTCTGCACCTGCTGGCGGGAAACGATGGCCGTGACCAGATACTTGGGGTATTCCCGGGAGACGGCGCCTTTGCCTTCCAGGCGCTTGAGGACGATGTAGGTGGTGCTTTTTTTCCAGTTGTACTTCTTCAAAAATTCCTCGGCCAGATCCGCGGCGATGCAGGGCCCGTGCTCCCACAGGTATTCCATCACCAGCAGTTCCGAATCGAAGATCTTGATCTCGCCCATCTTTTTCCCTCCCGTTTTATCATTGTAAATTTATATCCAGTTTAACCGCACCGGTCCCGAATGTCAAGACCGCGCCCCAGCCGAAGGGCTTTCGGCAAAGGCGCGGTCTCAGGCATTAGGCCGGCTCTTCGGCAAAGTTGCCGGTGTAGAGCTGGTAGTACTTGCCCTTCTTTTCGATCAGTTCGTCGTGGGTGCCCCGCTCGATGATGCGGCCCTGTTCCAGAACCATGATGCAGTCGGCGTTGCGCACAGTAGACAGCCGGTGGGCGATGACGAAGGTGGTGCGCCCGTACATCAGCGCATCCATGCCGCTCTGCACCAGCGCCTCGGTGCGGGTGTCGATGGAGGAGGTGGCCTCATCCAGGATCAGCACCGGCGGGTCCGCCACCGCCGCCCGGGCGATGGCCAGCAGCTGGCGCTGGCCCTGAGAAAGGTTCGCG
Organism: Candidatus Allofournierella merdipullorum; assembly: GCF_048426865.1. NCBI lineage: Bacteria > Bacillati > Bacillota > Clostridia > Eubacteriales > Oscillospiraceae > Allofournierella > Candidatus Allofournierella merdipullorum. The sequence continues at coordinate 25,764 of NZ_DBFNWJ010000035.1, read as the reverse complement.
CCGTCGCCGGTGAGCATGGTGTTGTAGCCGTCCGGCAGGCGGTTGATGAAGCCGTCGGCGTTGGCCAGTTTGGCGGCGGCCATGCACTCCTCATCGCTGGCGTCCAGCCGGCCGTAGCGGATGTTGTCCATCACGGTGCCGGTGAAGAGGTGGGTGTCCTGCAGCACGATGCCCAAGGAACGGCGCAGGTCCGGCTTTTTGATCTTGCCGATGTTGATGCCGTCATAACGAATTTTGCCGTCGGCAATGTCGTAGAAGCGGTTGATGAGGTTGGTGATGGTGGTCTTGCCCGCGCCGGTGGCGCCCACGAAGGCGATCTTCTGGCCGGGTTTTGCCCACAGGCTCACGTCGTGGAGCACCAGCTTGTTCTCGTCGTAGCCAAAGTCCACATCCTCAAACACCACGCTGCCCTCCAGGCGGGTGTAGGTGGTGGTGCCATCGTGATGGGGATGCTTCCAGGCCCAGACGTTGGTGCGCTCGGCCACCTCTTCCAGCTGGCCGTCGGCGTTTTCTTTCGCGTTCACCAGTTCCACATAGCCCTCGTCGGTCTCGTGCTTCTGGTCCATCAGGTCGAACACACGCTGGGCGCCGGCGGCGGCGGTGACCACGAAGTTCACCTGCTGGCTCACCTGAGTGATGGGCTGGGTGAAGCTTTTGTTCAGGCCCACAAAGGTGATAACAGTGCCCAGAGTAACGCCCGCCAGGCCGTTGAAGCCGAGGACGGAGCCAACGATGGCCACCAGCGCATAGCTCAGCCAGCCGATGTTGTTGTTGATGGGCATCAGCAGGTTGGCGTAGCGGTTGGCCAGGTCCGCGCTTTCCCGCAGGGCTTCGTTCACCTTGGCAAAGTCCGCCTTGGCAGCCTCTTCGTGGCAGAACACCTTGACCACCTTCTGGCCGTCCAGCATCTCTTCGATGAAGCCGTCCACCGCGCCCAGGTCCCGCTGCTGGCGCATATAGTATTTGCCGGAAACGCGGGAGAAGTTTTTGGTCACGGTGAACATGACCACGGCGGTGAGGACAGAGATCACGGTGAGCACCGGATTGATAAAGATCATCGTCACCAGCGTGGCCGCCATGGTGATGACCGAGTTGATGATCTGGGGCGTGGACTGACCCAGCATCTGGCGCAGGGTATCGATGTCGTTTGTGTAAACGGACATGATGTCGCCGTGGGCGTGGGTGTCGAAGTATTTGATGGGCAGAGCTTCCATGTTATGGAACAGCTCGTTGCGCAGCCGGCACATGGTCCCCTGGCTGATGCTGACCATGATGCGGTTATACGCAAAAGCCGCTACCACGCCCAGAGCCATGATGACCACCAAGCGCAGGATCTGGGCGGCCAGGCCGCTGAAGTCGGTGGAGCCGCTGGCGATCATGGGCATGATGTAGTCGTCCACCAGGGTCTGGGGGAAGGTGGCCGCCAGCACGCTGGCGCCGGCGTTGATGAGGATGCACAGCACCACCAGCGCGAAGGGCAACTTGTAGTAGTGCAGCATATAGCGGATGACCCGCTTCAGTACCGCGGTGGGGTCCGCGGGACGCGACATTTTCGGATTCATACTCTCTTCCCCTCCTTTCACGCGGGCTGGTCGAAGTCGCCGCCGCCCTTGACCTGGGACTCATAAATTTCCTGGTAGATGGCGTTGGACTTCAGCAGATTTTCGTGGGTGTCGAAGCCGTTGATGCGGCCGTTGTCCAGCACCAGGATGCGGTCGGCGTGCTCCACGCTGGAGATACGCTGGGCAATGATGATCTTGGTGGTGCCGGGGATCTTCTTTTCAAAGGCGGCGCGGATCTTCGCGTCGGTGGCGGTGTCCACCGCGCTGGTGGAGTCGTCCAGGATCAGCACTTTGGGCTTTTTCAGCAGCGCGCGGGCGATGCAAAGGCGCTGTTTCTGGCCGCCGGAGACGTTGTTGCCGCCCCGCTCGATGCGGGTGTTGTAGCCGTCGGGCATGCGGTCGATGAACTCGTCGGCGCAGGCGGCCTTGCAGGCCTCCACGCACTCGGCCTCGGTGGCATTCGGGTCGCCCCAGCGCAGGTTCTCCAGAATGGTGCCGGAAAACAGGGTGTTCTTCTGCAGCACCACGGCCACCTGGTCACGCAGGGCTTCCATGTCGTAGCGGCGCACGTCCAGGCCGCCCACCTTGACGCAGCCCTCGTCCACGTCGTACAGCCGGCAGATGAGGTTCACCAGGCTGCTCTTGCCGCTGCCGGTGCCGCCGATGACGCCGATGGTCTCGCCGGAACGGATGTGCAGGTCGATGTCGGACAGGGCGTTCTTGCCGCTGCCGTGCTTGTAGGAGAAGTTCACATGGTCAAAGTCGATGCTGCCGTCGGGGATAACGGTAACGGGGTCCTTGGGCTCGGCCAGGTCGGGGGTCTCCCGCAGCACTTCGCCCACACGGTGGATGCTGGCCAAAGAGATGGAGATCATCACCACCACCATGGAGAGCATCATCAGGCTCATCAGCAGGCTCATGATGTAGCTGAACAGGCTGGTCAGATCGCCGGTGGACAGATCGCCCGCCACGATGAACTGCGCGCCCAGCCAGCTCACCATGATGATGCAGAAGTAGACGGCGGTCATCATGGCAGGGTTGTTGAAGGCCAGCAGGCCCTCGGCCTTGACGAACATTTTGCGGATGTTCTCGGAAGCGCGGGCGAACTTCTCGTTCTCGTAGTCCTCCCGCACGAAGGCCTTGACCACCCGGATAGCGGAGACGTTCTCCTGTACGCTGGCGTTCAGTTCATCGTACTTGTGGAACACCTTGTCGAAGATGCGCAGGGTGACCACCATGATGCTGCCCAGCACCACCACCAGGAACACCACCGCGATGAGGAAGGTGGCGGAAAGTTTGGGGCTGATGTAGATGCACATGGCAAAGCTGAAAATAAACATCAGCGGAGCGCGCACCGCAATGCGGATGATCATCATGAAGGCGTTCTGGATGTTGGTCACATCGGTGGTCATGCGGGTCACAAGGCCGGGCACGCTGAACTTGTCGATGTTGGAGAAAGAGAACGTCTGGATGTTGTCATACAGGCCCTGGCGCAGGTTGGCCGACAGGCCGGCCGCCGCCGTGGAGGCAAATTTGCCCGCCGCCGCGCCAAAGGCCAGGCCCAAAAAGGCCAGCACCACCATGATGGCGCCGTAGCGGTAGACCGCACTGATGTTGGCGGCTTCCAGCCCCTCGTCCACGATGCGGGCGGTAACGAACGGCAGCAGGATCTCCATGATCACTTCCAGCGCCGCCATCAGGATGCACTGGAAGGTGGGTTTTTTGTATTGCTTCAATTGACTGAGCACTTGCTTCATCGTATCCACTCCTTTCAAACATTGCCTGGGTCTGCCAGGTTTTGCAAAAGGCGCGTTTGCATCGCCTCAAGCTGGCACAGTTCCCCCTCGGTGAATCCCCGGAACGCCGTTTCGCAGCTGCTTTGCAGCGCCCGGTCCAGCGCCGCGCGGGCCTGCTCGGCCTGTTCGGTGGCATACAGCCGCTTGCAGCGGTTGTCGGCCTCGGTGGTCTCGGCCCGAACATAGCCGCCCTTGCGCAGCCGCTTGAGGATGTTGCTCAGCGCCGCCATGGAGTAACCGCACTGCCGGTGCAGCTGGGTGAGGGTGGTGCCCTCCGGCCCGTAGCGCAGAATGCGCATCAAAAGGTGCGCCTGCGCGGTGGACAGCCCCGTGCGCTCCACCATCCGGTCGGTGAGCTGCTCCATGCGGATGCTGATCTGGCGGTTCTGCAGCGCCAGAGCCCTGCGGTCCACTTCCATGCTCCTCGCCTCTTTTTCAAATCGTTAGGGTGAAAACTGTTCACTGCCTTATCATTTTATAGCACAGCCGTTCTTGCAAGGGAAATTCAAATGTGTTATTATCTATAAAGAACTTTTATTGTGTTTACGCATACAATAAAAAATCCGCAAAACCGGGGAGGGGTTTTTGTTGAATACGACGCAGCTGGAATGTTTCCTTGCGGTGGCCAATCATCTGAACTTTTCCCGGGCGGCGCAGGAGCTGCACATCACCCAACCGGCGGTGAGCCACCAGATCAACACCCTGGAGGCGGAGCTGGAGGTCAAGCTGTTTCATCGCACCAGCAAGAACGTGCGGCTGACCCAGGCGGGTCACCAGTTCGGCCAGTATGCCCGCGAGATACTGAAGCTGACGGGCATCTCCCGGGCACGGATGCGTCAGTGGCGGGAGGAGCTGCCCCAACGACTGGGCCTGGGGTGCCGCAACTTTCTGGTGCTGCGGGCGCTGCAGCCGGCGCTGACGGTGCTGCGGCAGGAAACGCCCCAGCTTTTGCCGGTGCTGCGGCAGGTGCCCTCCGCCTCGCTGGACAACCTTCTGGAAGAGGAGGACGTGCAGGCCATCTTCACCATGCAGCGGGATGCCGGCCCCAAAATCAGCCGCCGCCATCTGGCGGACTGCCCCGTGGTCTGCGTCTGTGCGCCCGACCACCCGCTGGCGGGGTATGAGCAGCTGACCGTGGAGCAGCTGAACGCCGTGGGCGGGCGCATCGCCAGCTGCCCGCCGCCCTTGTATTCCCCGCCCTTTCTGGAGGTGTTCAGCTACGCGATGGCCGGCCGCGGGCCGGACCGCATCCTCTTCTGCGACAGCCTGGAGATTGCCTGCACCCTGGTGGAGTCGGGCTATGCCTTCACCCTGCTGCCGGACCTGCCGGGGACGCGCCTGCCGGGCCTTCGCTACATTCCAATGCCCCAGTTCCAGCCCCTCTCCTTCGGGGCGCTCTACCGCACCGGCGCCCTCACACCGCCTCTCAAGCGGCTGCTGACGCTGCTGGAATCTCCCCGTTGACTTCGGGCTCCGCGCCCCTATCCAAAGAAAGGAACACACCCTCATGAATGAAAAAGAAATTGCCGAAATTCGCCGCCGCTACCGCCAGGGCAAGTCGAACATCTCCCATGTGGTTGGCTGCTATGTGAACGAGGAGCGCCAGATCGTGGCCCGGTTCGACCAGTCTCTCACCCTCTCCGGCCAGGAGGAAGCGGACAAGTTTCTGGCCATCCTGCGCCGCACCCTCTCGGGCACGCTGGGCCGCAATCTGCTGGACATCACCTTCACCACCGCCCAGGTGGCGGGCAATGCGGGCGACGAGCACGCCCTGCTGATGGCCCTGCGGGACTCCCGCCTGCAGGACGAAGCCGCCCGGGAGGAGTTCTTTGCCCGGGCCATCGAGACCATCGACCTGGAGGGCAACTACCTCATCCTGCTCACCTGCGACGCCTACGACGTGCCCGGCTTTTCCAAGGACGGCCAGCGCACCGAGGACGGCAGCGAGGAGATGTACACCGGCATTCTGTGCAGCGTCTGCCCGGTGAAGATGACTAAGCCCGCGCTGAGCTATTTTGTCTATGAGAACCTGTTCCGCAGCCGGGACATCGACTGGCTGGTGAGCGCCCCGGAGATGGGCTTCCTCTTCCCCGCTTTCGACGACCGCTCCACCAACCTCTACGGCGCGCTTTATTATACCAAGGACACCTCCCACAGCCACACCGCCTTTACCGACCGCATCTTTGCCGCCCCGCTGCCCATGCCCGCCGAGGCCCAGAAGGAGACCTTCGACACCATCCTCACCGAGGCGCTGGGCGAAGAGTGCAGCTGCCAGGTGGTGCAGTCGGTGCAGGAGCAGCTGTGCAGCATGATCGCCGAGCACAAGGAGAGCGGTGAGCCCCAGCCCCTGCTGCTGGACAAGCACGCCGCCGCCCGGGTGCTGGAGGAGTGCGGCGTGGACGACGCCCGGGTGGAAGCCTTCGAGCAGCGCTTTGAGGAGGACTTCGGCCCCGAGGCGGCCCTGCCCCCCAAGAATCTGGTGGACACCAAGCACCTGGAACTGCGCTGCCCCGACGTGACCATTCAGGTGAACCCCGAGCGGGGCGACCTGGTGGCCACCCGCATCATCGACGGGGTGCGCTACATCCTCATCCGCGCCGAGGAAGGCGTGCAGGTGAACGGCGTAGACGTGCGCATCGACGAGTAATTCCCCCTTGAACGAAAAAAATCCCCCGGAGCAGCCGCTCCGGGGGATTTTTCAGTTGATGCTTATTCCGGGTCCTTCCGGCTCCCGGCAAAAGCGCCGAGAACGGTCAGCGCCACACCCGCCGCAGGCAGCAGCAGGCTCACGTCCCCGGTCTTGGGGGTGGAGTCCAGCACCGCCGCGGGCGCAGGCGTAGCCGTGGGGCTGGGGGTCCAGGGCTCTTCCGGCTTGGGTTCGGGCTTGGGCTCCTGGGCGCCGCACACCGTGCACACGCCGTTCTGGTAAGTGTGGGTGTGGGTGGCGTCGATGGTGGATTTGCCCTCGAGGCTTGCCTTCAGCGCTTCCTCGGCCGCTGCCACGTCGGGGACGTTCCACTCCGAAACGCCGTAGAGCTTGGTGCCCTCCGCCAGGTAGTTGTTGTCGATGGTGATCTTGGCATTCTCGCCGATCTTCACGCCGTTGAAGAAGCACACGCCCATGTAACCGCTCACATTGTTGTCCACAAAGGAAACGTTGCCGCGGATGTTGTTCACCAGCTGCAGGGCAATGGGCTTCAGATGATTGGCCGCGTCGCTCAGGCGGAAGGTGTTGCGGTCCACCTGGATATCGGCCACGACTGTGTCATCGCCACGGGTCTCGATGTGCACGCCGCGATAACCGATGACGGTGTTGCCCACAAAGTCAAAATCCAGGGACTTGTCCACCTTGTACCAGACGGGGTAGGCATTGCTGGAAAAGAAGTTGGCCGCAGTGCCCTTGAACTCGAACAGGTTCCCCTCGTAGCGGATGGCCGCCGCCTGGGGATAACCGGACTGGGCGCCGTTGAAGGTGCAGCCCTTCACCAGCACGCTGCCGCCCGCCGAGTCAAAGAGCAGGTCGTTGGGGAAGACCAGGCCGGTCACCGTAAGACCCGCGTTCTGGGGCAGCTTGACGCGGATCACCGGGCAGTAGGTGGGGCCGTCGATGCCGTTGCCGTCCACGCCGCTGATGAGTTTTTCCGCGCCGGTCTTGCCCTGCAGGGTGAGGGAAGTCAGCGCCGTGCCGGACAGGTCATAGGTGCTGTCCTTGACCTGCAGGTCCTGCAGGATGGTCACCGTCACGTCGCCGCTCATGGTCTTGGCGGCTTCCATTGCCTCGTCCAGCGTGGTGTAACCCACGTTGCCGATCTGCACCGTGAAGGTGGTGAAGCTGTTCTGCTCCAGCGTGCCCAGATCCGTGCCGTTCAGGGTGTTGCCGCTGAACTCCTTCACCAGGTCCGCCGTTGCCACGCCGGTGTTCTCCGAGCAGATCGCGCGCTGGGTGGAGCCGGAGAAGGTGTTGCCGGTGTAGCTCACCGTCGTGTTGTTTTTCTGGGTCTCGTGGATGTAGACAGTGCCCACCTCGCCGGGAGCGGAGATGGTCACGCCCGACAGGGCGATGTTCTCGAAGGTATTGCCGCGCACGGTCACCTGGTTGGCGGCGCCTTCGTTGATCATGGCCAGCTGCACGCCCCGCTCAAAGCCGCTGATGGTGTTGCCTTCCACCAGGGCGGTGGTGCCTTCCGGATGGCCGTCGCCCAGATGGATGGGCGCACGGGTGATGCCCCGGCCGTTGAAGGTGTTGCCGGTGATGACGATGTTCTTGGCCTTGTAGGGCCAGATCATATACGCCTTCTGATACTGGTCGGTATCCGGCGCGTTGAAGGTGCAGCCGGTCACCGTCAGAGAACTGATCTTGGGGCTGATGTACACGCAGTTGCCGGAGGCGTTTTCAAACACACACTTGTCAATGGTAAGCGACAGCCCGGCATATTCCTCGCCGTCGCCGTAGGTGCCGATCACGCTGGTGCCGGTGAAGCGGAGGTTTTCCAGCTTCAGCGAGGCCACGTTCTGGGGCAGCACGATCCCGCCGGACACCTGCACCGGCTCGCTGCCCGCGCCGCGGATGGTCACCGATTTGGTGATGTTGCGGATGGAATGGACGGGGTCGCCGGTCAGCTCGATCACGCCGCCCTCCGGCACCAGTTCCATGGCCTTGGCAAAGGTCTTCACCGCCGTGTCGGCGCTCATGCCGTCGTTGACGTCGTCGCCTTCATTGACATTGAGATACACCACGGTCTCCACGTCGCCGGTCTTGGGAGTGGAGTCCAGCACAGGGGCCGGGGTGGCGGTGGGGCCGGGAGTCCAGGGCTCTTCCGGCTTGGGTTCGGGAGTCACAACGGGCTCCTGCTTCAGAATGAAGTGGCTGTCGGCGTCCGCGATCAGCTCATCGCTGGCGGTCACCGGGGTGACCTTCGCCTTGGCCGCGTCGGCCACGGTACCGTCAGCGGCATAATAGCCGGGCTGCTGCACCATCACCTGGGCCGCAGTGCCGGTCATGGCAAGGGTCACGACGCCCTGCTTGGCGGGAGCGTCAGCACGGCCGTCGCACAGCAGGATGTCCCCGTTGCCGCAGTTGGTCTTGCCGTCGCTGTAATTAAAGGTAACGTTGCGCACGGTCAGATTGGTGGTGGCGCCTTCCTTGGCCACGATGCGCACCGGCGCGCCGTAGGTCTTGGTGTTTTCTGCTTGCGGGCCGTCGCTCAGCGCGCAGTCGTTGAAGGTGCAGTCCTCCAGCAGGATATTCTGCACGCCGGCGGACTTGTGGTTGATGTTCAGGCCCACCGCGATTTCGGTGAAGGTAGTTTTGCGGATGGCGATCTCGCCGGGTGCGTTGGTGTAAACGGCGGTGTTCACATTGCTGCCGCCCGCCGCAGTAAAGGAGCAGTTCTCCAGCGTGATGTTCAGCTTGCCTTCCTGGTTGGCGTTGTTGGTGAAGTACACCCGCTGCATGTTGCTGCAGTTGGTGAAGTTCAGGTTCACGGTGTAGGCGGTGTGCCGCTCGCCCCAGGCCGCGATGCCGTCCAGGTCATAGACACTGACGGTGATGTCCTTGTCCAGGAAGGTGCCGCTCTCACTCTGCTTGCCGGTGGTGCGGTCGAATTTATTGGTGTCGATCTCCAGGTCTTTCTCGCCGCCGCTCACTCTCGCGCCGTTGCCGTAGATCACAAGGTCATCCGCCACATGGCCGTGGGTCATCGGGCCCACATCCGCGCCCGCCTTGCAGTACACCTTGGCGGTCTCGGTCGGGCTGCTCATATACACCGCGGTCAGCGCGTCCATCAGCGTGGCGTAGTACTGGCCGTTGTAATACACGGTGTTGGTGCCGAAGGACGAGTCGGTGAACGTCCCGCCGGCAAAGGTGTTGTTCGCCTCGAGGGCGTCCAGCGGCAGGACTTTTTCGGTGATGGTGGGGTTCAGCTGCCGCACGGCCGCGGCTTTCTGCTCGCCGCTGTTGGTGGAGCTGTTGCCGCTGATCTCAATGGCCGCATTGGAATAATCGCCCTTATTTGAGAACTGGATCAGGCCGCGGGTAAACTTTTTGTTCTCCGCCGCGTTCTCGTCCACGTTGGTGAAGGTGTTGCCGGTGATGGTGATGGTGCCTCTGGCCGCATCGCCCTCAAAGTACACGCCGCCGCCGCAGTTGGTAAAGGTGCAGCCGGTGACCGTCGCGTTGGCGCTGTGGATGTCCTTCAGCGCATACGCGTCATAAACGTTGGCGAAAGAACAGCCTCTGACGGAAGTGGTGGTCGCGCTGCTGAAGGGGCTCACGATCACCCGGTCGAAGGTGCAGCCGGTGAAGGTCACATCGCCGGTGTTCAGCAGCTGCAGTTCGGCGTTGGGTACTTCGGCCGCCGTGGCGATGCCGCCCCATGTGCTGTTCATGCACAGGGTGAAATCCGCCGGCTCGAACACGAAGTTCACGTTGGAAATGCTCACATTCCCCTGCCCGGCAAAGATCTGATACTGGGCGTTGGGCTTCTGGATGCGCTGGGCGTTGTTGCCGTCCGCCTTCGGGGCGGCAGCAGGATCGCCAAACAGGCAAGTATGCCCCTGCACGTTGTTGGTGCAGGCAGAGCTGGGGCTCCAGCGCACGGTCACGCCCTGGCCGTCGTAATTGTAGCCGCTCGCTTCAACGGCTGCGAGGAACTCGCCGAAGTCCATCTCATTTGCCGCCGGTTCCTCTGCCAGCGCGGTCATGGGAAGCAGCGTCAGCACCATTACCGCCGCTGCCAGCCAGCCAAGTACGTTCCACTTTTTCACTGCGAATCCTCCTTTAACATTCCGGGCAGGTCCTCCCTGTTTCGAGCATCGCGGCCAAAATGCCGTCTTTTCTCTCAAACACCTGCTTACTTTACATTTTCACATATCCCCCACAGCGTGTCAAGCGATCATGCTGCCGCAGGCCGGCGGCTGCGGAGTTTTTTGCGCATCACCAAAAAGCAGATCAGATGCACCGACGCCGTGAGCGCCCAGGACACCGGATAAGACAGATACAGGCACAGCTGGGTGCGCTCCCACTGGAAGATGGTCATCACCCAAACGATCCGCAGCAGGCAGGCGCCTATGATGGATACCACCATGGGCAGGATCGATGCTCCCAGGCCCCGGACGCTACAGGCAAGGCAGTCCATCCAGCCGCACAGGAAGTAGCTGGTGCAGACCACGCTCATGCGGTACAGCCCGTAGGTGACCACCTGCGGGTCGGGCGTATAAATGTGCAGCAGCTGGCTGCCGAACAGATAGGCGCTTCCGCCCATGGTAATGCCCACCGCGGCGGTAAACAGCATGCACTGGAACACCACCCGGTCAATGCGGTCGTACTGGCCCGCGCCCATGTTCTGGCTCACAAAGCTCATGGAGGTCTGGGACACCGCGCTCATGCAGGAATACACAAAGCCCTCAATGTTGGAGGCGGCAGTGTTGCCCGCCATTACCGCGGAGCCGAAGCTGTTCACCGAGGACTGGATGAGCACGTTGGAGAAGCTGAACACCATGCCCTGCACACCCGCGGGCACGCCGATGCGCAGGATCTCGGCGAACTGCTCCCGGTCAATGCGAAGTTCCTTCAGCACAAGCCGGAAAGCCCCAGCGTTGTGCATCAGACAGACCACAATCAGATACGCCGACACCGTCTGGGAGATAATGGTGGCCAGCGCAACGCCCGCCACGCCCAGAGAAAACACGATGACGAAGATCAGGTTCAGCACCACGTTGATGACGCCCGCCAAAGTCAGAAAATAAAGAGGCCGCCGGGTGTCGCCCACAGCCCGCAGGATGGCCGCGCCGAAGTTGTAGATCAAAAGGCTGGGTGCGCCCACAAAGTAGATGCGCAGATACACCGTGGCCTGATCGATCACGTCCTCCGGCGTGCCCATCCACGCCAGCATCGGACGGGACAGCGCCACACCCACAAAAATCAGGCCGATGCCGCCCACCAGTGCGGTAAGCATGGCAGTGTGTACGCCCTTGTGCACCGCCTTCAGGTCCCCCGCGCCGTAACTGCGGGCGATGAGCACGTTGGCCCCCACCGACAGCCCCACGAACAGGTTGACGATCAGGTTGATAAGCGCTGAAGTGGAACCCACCGCCGCCAGTGCCGTGTTGCCGGCGTAGCGTCCCACCACGATGATGTCCGCCGCGTTGAACAAAAGCTGCAAAACGCTGGAACACATCAGCGGAAAGGCAAAGGCCGCGATCTTGCCAAACAGCGGCCCGCTTGTCATATTCATTTCGTATTGTCTCGCCAAGGATTCTCCTTCTTTCCCGGCCGGCTCTCTTTCGATCTGTCGGTCATACTTTTTCATTTTAATCATAGCACAAAACGCCCCCTTCGCAAGGGTGGCATTTTACACAGATTTTACCCAAGGCGCGCCTTTTCGCTCTTTGTCGATGGATGCTTTACTTCCCCCGATAAATCCATTATAATAAGTAATGGCCTGTTTTTGGGGGCCGATTCGACTGTTACAACCGGTCAACCGGGAAGAAAAAAAGGAGCAATCAGCCATGAGAACTGTCGGCACAACATCGCGCGGCGTGCGCTGCCCCGTCATCCGTGAGGGTGACGACCTTGTAAAGATCGTCACCGACGCCATCCTCGCCTGCGGCGAAGAGCAGAACATCGAATTCCAGGATAAGGACATCGTGGCGGTGACCGAAGCCGTGGTGGCCCGCAGTCAGGGCAACTACGCCAGCGTGGACGCCATCGCCAAAGACTGTGCCGCCAAGTTCGGCACCGACACCATCGGCCTGACCTTCCCCATCCTCAGCCGCAACCGCATCGCCATCTGCCTGAAGGGCATCGCCCGCGCCTTCAAGAAGGCCTACATCCTGATGAGCTACCCCTCCGATGAGGTGGGCAACCATCTGTTCGATGAGGATCTGCTGGACGAGAAGGGTGTCAATCCCTGGAGCGACGTGCTGACCGAGGAGAAATACCGCGAGCTGTTCGGCTATGTGAAGCACCCCTTCACCGGCGTGGACTACGTGGAGTACTACGGCGAGCTGTTCCGCAGCCAGGGCTGCGAGGTGGAGTTCGTCTTTGCCAACGACGTGCGGGCCATCCTGCCCTACACCAAGAACGTGCTGTGCTGCGACATTCACAGCCGCTTCCGCTCCAAGCGCCGTCTGGAGGCCGCGGGCGCCGAGAAGGTGCTGCTGCTCAGCGACATCATGACCGCCCCGGTGGACGGCAGCGGCTGCAACGAGCAGTTCGGCCTGCTGGGCTCCAACAAGGCCACCGAGGAGAGCGTGAAGCTGTTCCCCCGCGACTGCCAGGCTTTTGTGGACAAACTGGCCGACAGCCTGCGCAAGGCTACCGGCAAGCAGATCGAGGCCATGGTCTACGGCGACGGCGCCTTCAAGGATCCCGTGGGCAAGATCTGGGAGCTGGCAGACCCTGTGGTCAGCCCCGCCTACACCTCCGGCCTGGAGGGCCAGCCCAACGAGCTGAAGCTGAAGTACCTGGCGGACAACGACTTCGCCGACCTGTCCGGCGAGGCCCTCACCGCCGCCATCAAGGACAGCATCACCCACAAGGACGCCGACCTGAAGGGCCAGATGGCCAGTCAGGGCACCACCCCCCGCCGCCTGACCGACCTGATCGGCAGCCTGTGCGATTTGACCAGCGGCTCCGGCGACAAGGGCACCCCCATCATCTTCATCCAGGGGTACTTCGACAACTTCGCGAAAGAGACGAAGTAAACTGATTTTTCAAAAAAGAGAGGCGCGGCTAATGCCGCGCCTCTCTTTTTTATCGTTTCAGTCGCCACTGCGCTTTTTCAGCAGCGCCCACACAGCATTGGTAGTTGACGGCAGTGCCAACAGTTTTGCGCAAATTAGTTTACTTGAACCGGCACAAACGAAGTTAGCCTGCAATCGAGGAGACCTCAGGAACCATCTCCGGGTGCCGGCTACGTGGCGAAACCGAGCACTGACCAGCACAGGAGTAGCGCAATCACCAAAATAGACACATTGTCAAGCTTCTCACCCCAGTCGAGGTGCAGATGACTCCCATTCACGTATGCGCACGGATACCTTCAACCTTCCAGAGGACGGTTCCACCAATCCTCAATGTGGACATACACCTTCTTGCTCGGCTTACTGATGGCGAAGGAGGAAACTTTGCTGTCCCACCGAGCCTCCGTAATCTCCTCCCCACACCGGACGCATACGTCCGCCAGGCACATCTCAATAAGCGCCGCTTCCACGTTGATTTCCCGGCGGGAGATCGCTCAATGATGGCGGTCTCAAAAGAGATTCCTTTGGGGCTTGGGCACCTTGAGGGTTACATTACCAGAAGTGGTGATGATGTTACGGCTATAGTGACCGCTGCGGTAGCCCTGGCGCCTCTCTTTGCGTTCGCTCCGGGATGCGAGGTCTGCAAACCATGTCTCCATTTATCTACTTTTCAATTTGCGAAACTTATTGTGCCTTAGCTTAGGACTCGTTCCCTTTACGCATCTTCAAACCAATCAACTTCTATTTGATTGAGTCGATAATATCAATTGTATTCTCTCCAAACCAATTCCTAATCTGTTCGATATCTGTATTCATGCCGGCGGCATGACGAAATGCGCGACCTGATTTTCCCCCATAGTGGTGCAGCATATTTTCATAATCCTTAACGGAGATCACTTTCATTCCTTGTCGCAAAACGATGCTTTCCAGCTTAGTAACCCCCCAAAACCATGCATAGCTGTCATCCAGTTTGTATCGATCATAGATGCTTCGGTCAATCAGCAAGCAAAACCCATCCGCTCTGATCGGCTCGTTTGTTACGAGGCCATACGCCGATATACCGCCTTCTTTCGGATGTACCGACAAAAGATTTCTCAGCCAATACGGGTTGTTGATTCGGACATCACTGTTGAGCAGGAGAATATAGTCACTATCCGCCGAGCAAAGACCACTCGCCACATTGTTTCCCTTTGCAAACAACAAATTTTGTTTGCTCATCAGCAACTTATCAATGGCTCCTTCTCTGTAAAACTTTTTGAGGAGATTTCTAGTCCTTAAACCAGATGCATTATCTACAACAATCAGCTCATATGAAATGCCTTCCGTTTTACTTCGGACAGTTTCAATGGATTCTTTAACGTATTGCGGCGCGTTATGCGTCAACATAAGAATACTAACCTTCATTTTAATCTCCTTTTCGACCTCAGCGAATAAAAGCCACCCGTTTTCTAAGAGGCATTTATTTTTACTCTTTAACGGCGAGCAATCAGAACCAACTATTTTCCCTCCCTTTTTTCAACTACTTCTTACTTTTAAATGCAGCTGTATTCAAGTTCGGGCAAGTCTCTTTTATCCCTTATGCAGAACCATTTTACATCTACTTCCAAGAAAGCGCATCGCCTGTCTAAAGTCTTTGCGCCACACGTTGGCAGCTAAGACTCCCAGCAAAGAAAAGGCGACCACAGCCATCGCTTTGACGATAAAATCCAAGAAATTCTCCACGATTACAGCCTTTGAGAAAAAGGCAGTTCCAGCGAAGCACAACACAGCAGTAACACCAAAATTATACGCATGCTGCAAAAAAAAGTGATATGCCTTTTTATCAAAACTCGATTTAAATAAAATACAGGGTTCATACCAAAAATACGTCGCCAGCCGTGCAATCACCGACGCGAAAATGATTCCTGCTAAACCAGTAACTCGCCCCAGAGCTATGGAAAGGACCAAATTTACCGCCGCTGTACAGAGCATTACGTATTTCGTTTTTTTGTAAAGGCCCGTGGCATCTCTGTAGATCCACAATGGCTGGAGCGCAATGCTAAAATAATAGTTCAGCACACAAGCAATTAGGACATCCATTCCAAAAACATATTTTTCCCCAATCCACAATTTCACGAAGTCACTCATCAAAACAAAGCAACAAACGCTTGTTATAGTGCTGATGGAAAACCCTATTATCTGAATCGTCGAGAACACCCTGTAAGTATTCTTTTTATCAGACAGAACAATCAGATTTCCGACACTTGCAGCTAAAGAACTGAAGAAAATATTCACAAACATCGACAATCGGCTAAATACCATGCCATAGTTGGAATAAAGCCCTACCAGTTCTGTACTTAGCAGCACGGAAATCAGTGTGTTGTCTGTGCTGTTCAGCAGCACGGATGAAAGCTTGTATATAAATCCTGCTTTGATATTGAAGAAAATCTCCTTCTTCTCTCGGGCGTCGAGCGCCATGGCAGGCACACTTGGGTGATACAGCCGATCTGCTCTTTTGGCACACAGGTAGTTATTAAACCAAGTGAAAAAAATTTCCACAAGCAGATACACCACAAAATTTTTAGTAATGATTATGGCTGTAATCTGACATGCCACCGTTGCAATTTTAGTGATGGTGGAAACGTTGGAAACAAGATACCCCTTTTGATCGGCCGTAAGAATGGTTGTCTTGTAAACAAAAAGGTAGGAAATTACCGTTTTGGAAAGGAACAAGAGATAGTAGATACGCAATCCTTCCACTGGCTGGGCGGTATTTACAATCAGCCCCAAAAAAGGCAACAGTAAAAGCCCCACAACGCTAACAACAGCGGCTATCAAGCGATAGACATTCTTGTAAAAAGCGAGCAGTGCATTTATTTTATCCCCGTCATTCTCCGCTAGTGGTTTGTAGAAGGTATAGGCCATCACCGTTGCCAAACCCAAGTCCGCCAGCGATAACATGGAGAGAATCTCAGAGAACAGGCTGTTTATGCCAAGATAGGTTTCGTTGAGAAAATGCAAAAAAACAGTTCGTGAAACAAATCCCAAGACCAGAATCACAAGCTGGTTCAGCAGTCCATAGGCAGCATTACGAATGGAGCTGATTGTTCTGCTGCTTTGGGAGTTTTCCATTGAATTGATCCTTCCATTCTTTTATCGCGTCAAACGGCAACTCCAGCTTTGTTTGGAACTCCGACTGGATTAGATCGCTCAGTTCCGTGTTTACTGCGCCGCGTTTGATCGTCTTCAGTCCTGTGTCGCGCGCAATCTCAATTGCCCTGTTATCAATTGCAATCACGATGGATCGAACCTTGTGGTTCAGTGCTCGTATTCCTCCATGCAAGCGGGTTCCCACATAATCCAAAGAGCGTTGATCGCGCAGCAAATTGTCAAATGCCGTCAGTGTCCTTTCCAAAAAACACAGCTCACTCGCTCGTGGATAAACGGAAATATAAGCGAGATCCTGGCGGCCTTGAGGCCAAAAGAACACCTTTTCGTATTGTTGCAGCAAGATGTCCAACATTGCGAAGTCCGCTTGCTGATCCCTGTCATAGTCCGTTATTGTACACACCACGTTCTTCCCTTTGCTTTGAGGAATTTCACTACACAAGGCGGGCGTTAAATTCCACATGGTTGGACACCCGGTGTACAGCACATTCGTTATTCCTGCTTTTCTTAGCGCCGACTTGGTGAACCGGTCTCTTACGCAGTGCTTGTACGTTTGCGACAGAACTTTTCTGTAATATCTTGCGGTTATAGGGGTCACCTTATCATTATAGTCAGACCATCCGACCCCCATCAACAGAATGTTGTTCTGCTGCGCGAGATGTAGGGGGCGTACCCATTGATTGAACAGCCGAGAAGACAGAATATTGGTCCCTGTCACAATTTTCAAACCATTCTCTTCCAACTTTTTCAGTTCTTCTTCAGTCTGCTTTTCATGTGTTGTAATCCGGCTTGCTGGTTCTATTCCCAACTCTTCAAAAATCCGAGTGCAATAGTCATTTATAATAAAATCGCCCAGATTTCCAGTTCCGATAGACGTATCAAAAACCACGATCGGCGCTTTTTCATCCAACGGCATCACCGGGCAGAATAATATCTCACCGCAAAAAAGCAGTTTATTTATCGCATTTTTTAAGGATTTCCTTTTCATCTGCTCCGTTCCTCTTTCCCAAAAGCTGCAGAGACGCCTTTTTCGAATCTAAATAGTGCTTCGATAATCTCGCGTTAAGCAATCGGTTCATCTGGTTTTTGTAAATTTTCGCAACGCAAACGAAAACGTACCCACAAGCCCTTTTGTCCGTAAATGCATTTTAATCCGATAGATTTTCTCAAAAACGTCGGCAATAGCTTCTCCTTTTGTCTGACCGTATTTTTTCACGAGGTCTCGCCTCAGCAACAAGGCTTTTTTTTCTTCCGGAGTCAGCCAAGAGGCATGGAAATGGTGAATCGTGTGAGTATTTTCGGTAGGTTTGAATGCTGCGTCTATATAATCGATGGGGCAAAGCCAGTCCGAGGAATAAACTGTCATCCCCTCGATCAGCTGCTGCTGGTTGTTCTTGAGCAATCCATGCTTTTCCAAGAACGCCACATTCAACATTGGGCTGGGTGTTGTATCATAGTCGCCTTCTCCCAATTTGAATCTTCGGTTTCCGTAAATCTCGTCCATCATCCTTTTTAGCAGAGGGAATCCTTTCTCCGCACCAAAGCCTAGGCCGGGATTGACCGCAGCGCCACCTGATTCAAAGCCCATATAGGCACTATTCTCCAGCAAATCATCAATATTCCGGATAATTTCAACATCGGTATCAAGATAAATTCCACCGTAGGTATACACGATGTCCAAGCGGGCAAAATCCGGCACAAAACCCCATTTTTTTGCCTCATACGCTTCCCTCATATATTGATTCTTTGTGTAATCGTAATTGGATTCATCCCATCGCATAATGGTGTAGTCCGGGCAGTATTTGCGCCAGCTGGCCATACACTTTTGGTCGGCCTCCGGAATTTCTGTGCCTCCAAACCAGCAATAGTGAATGATTTTTGGGATCATGTATATTTTCTCCTTATATACTACTCAGAAATTCCGTTATTCCTCTAGGTGCTTTTCTCCCCAAAACGTGGTATTTCTTTGCGGGTCCTTTTCCAGCATAGAAAAAGCAAGCATCACAAACATCATATAGGCAAAATTAGAACGCATGGTAGAATTGTACACAATCAAAGCCAATGCCACAAAAGGGAAAAAGGTTCCCAACATTTGAAGCCGGGTTCGCTCCCGATAATATCTCCATAGCGCTCTCAATTCCAAAACGCCAAAGAAGGCCAAATAGGAAATTGTTCCCAGGTAGCCAGTCTCGCTGAAAAGATACCCCAGAGACAACCAGGTATAATGACTGGCCTGGTGGACCGTATAAAACTCACTGTTCAGGAAAGAAAAGCTGTCGGAGTAATCTGCATTTCCCAGCCCGATTCCCCAGGCTAGTGCGCCTTTTCCAGACCACTCGGTAATCATTGGGGTCAATTTGGAAAACACTGCCGTTCGTCCAATATCCGTAGATGTCGAATAAACCGTCTGAGAAGTTATCACTTCAGGAATATTAGTCGGATCAAGGTAGCCAGTCCAAAACGGAAAAATCTGATACATTAGCTGCATCCCTAAAAACATTGCTATGCAAACTATTACTGCCAATGTCACAGCCCGTTTCTTCTTTTGTGATACCACCACATACCAACCGGCAATGCAGACCGCTATTACAAAGAAAAATTTCAGTTCAGATGCCGCTGTATTCACTGCCATCAATGCTAGGTATGAAAGGAACTGCGGATATCGCATTTTTCCATATTCCATTCGGGAAAGCATAATACAAAGCAGAATACAGAAGTAGATGGCCATCCCTCCATTGCCACCCGTTATTGTTCCAAACAAACCACTAAGGGCATCCTGTTTGTGCCCTCCCACAAAATACTGGAACACAACTAGAGTGATATGTATCGGGAACAATTTCAGAAAAAACTCCTCCAGGTTGATAGCATCCTGAGGGCCCAGAAAATCCACCACCAGAATAAAGAAAAGGAAAAACCTTCCATAGTTCCGCATTCCCCACAAGGCGTGGAGAACTGGGACTCCATTCATGAACCACCCGAGCAAGATCACAACCCCAAAAGCGGCTATGGGCAGATACTCTACGCGTTTTAAGGTATATATGAATGCTCCCTTAGACTCCCACATGCGCACAATCAGCAGCAAAATCAACAGCACATCACAAAGATAATTGCACTGATGGAACCCTAAATATTCTCCAATCAGCGCTTGAAAGACGCTGATGCCAACGATTGCATACAGAGCTCCTCGGCAGTAATGTTCCACTTTCATTTGCGATATTCTTACTCCTTTTTCCGATGAATCTTTTTGCTCTGCAGACGATGACCTTCGATCAGCCTCATGCTTTCACATTTACTAGTATCCAACACAGTCTCCACCACTTGGCTTTTATGGCCCACAGCAGCGCCTTCCGTGCTTTGGATCCATACACTCCTGCAGAGATATATGCCACTTGCTGTAGATGGGGATCCTGGATGATGTCGCGGAACAACTGTTTCTTTTTTGTTGCGGTGGAATTGGCTCTCACAATCATTTTCAGAGTAGCTATAGTGAAGGAAAGATATGGACCTGCCAGCCTCTCTTTTATTTCAGCAGGATACACATATTCATCGCATATCCGAATACAGTCATCATAGAACGCTTTTATCTTTTCATAGCGATCCGTTCGATAGATATGCGTAAGTGACAACTGATTTTGGCAATAAAAGTAAAACGCTTCTGATAGCACAGCTACCCTTTTTACATCTTTGTAAAGGCGCAAAAGAGAATACACGTCCTCTGAGATTATCTGTCGCTCAGAGACGAACCTCCACTTTGCACGTTCAATCAACTCCAGCGAGAACAGGCACCCACAGGCACTCATCCATAACCCGGACCACTCAATGTCATCTGTCCTGGGAGCAACCAAATTGGGCAATACATCCTTTAGGATTTCTTGGTCTGTAAACAAGGGCTTTGGGACATGTGGTATCGTTTTTCTTTGAATCTTCCCCTCTACATCCACATTGTAAAATCCATACAGCACCAGGTCTGCCTGATTTTTGGATGCGCACTGGTAACTCTTTTCTATCAAATCCAACGCCACATAATCATCACTGTCCAAAAAGCAGATATATTCCCCAGTTGCATTTTCAATGCCGGTGTTTCTGGCAAACCCCAAGCCTTCATTCTTAGGTTTATGGATTACCTTAATTCGTTCATCTTTTTCTGCCCACTCATCGCAAATTTGGGGAGAACGATCCTGAGAGCAGTCATCCACCAGAATAATCTCCAAGTGTTTATGGGTCTGGTTTACAACGCTTTCAATGCAGCGGTCCAAATATTTCTCAACCCCATAAACAGGTAAAACTACGGTGACTACACCTTTTCTCATCATTTTAACACCTTCAAAAGAGCCTTTTATCGCCCCGTTTGTCAGTGGACATGGGTCCCTTTATTCCTGTTTCATCTGGTTTGCAATATCCGCATCCACAATATCCTCACCAGTCTTATGTTTCAGCTGTTCCTGGCTGGCTCTACTAAGCCCATTGCTAATGACACAGTCCATATCACAAGTACTGCACTGGTCCAGTTCTTCCTTGGTCACTTTGCCGTCACGGTAGTCCCGACAGACTTTCAGCTCGTACATACTGTATGGATGCTTGGTGAATAGTGCCTTGAATTTGTGCCAAACCACCCATACAGCCGGTTTCCAGATATACTTATGCATTGCAGGCGATACCGAGCCAATCATCCAACAATCCCGGTCACAACAGCGAACCTTCTTGCGCACCTGCTCTGCCTCCGGGCTGTTCCACAGCTCATCCCAAGTCTGGCAATTCAGATTGCCCATGACTTCCTTGTCCTTGGTACCATTGCAAGGCATAACATCCCCGTACGGGTCAATGAAAAAGGTATCAAAACTCATATCGCAAGGCAAAAGCCGCTTCTGTCCGTAAATATAATTGATAAGACCGTGATTGAAGTAGGCCCGAAACCACTTTTTAGGGCTGTTGCTTCGCAACAGCTGATTTACGAGTTCCTCGAAATTTTTAGCCACCATAGGACGGTCATGAATAATATTTTTGGCCTCAACAAAATAAAAGCTATTGTGGAGAGAAGCGGTAGCAAACTCCATGCCCATCTCATCCGAAATCTGGTAAAGCGGGACTAGATCAGGCGCATTTTTGTCCTGAACCGTCATTCCAAAGCCCACATCCTTCATTCCCATTTCCCGCAGTTTTTTCAGGGTTCCATACCCGCGCTGGTAACCATTTTCCAGCCCCCGGATTTCATTGTTGGTCTGCTCCAAGCCTTCAATGGAAATGCGAATGCCGATTTGCGGAAACTCCTTGCACAGATCCACAATCCGGTCCGTAAAAAAGCCGTTAGTGGAGATCACAATACGGTCAGACTTTTTATACAATTCCCGGACAATCTCTTTCAAATCAGTACGGATGAAAGGTTCCCCACCGGTAATATTGGTAAAATACATGGGCGGCAGCTTCCGAATGGTTGCCAAGGAAAGTTCCTCCTCCGGCCTGGAGGGAGCTTTGTACCGGTTGCACATGGAACACCGAGCATTGCACCGATAGGTGACAATGACGGTTCCATTCAGCTTTTTGGTATTGGTCATGATCAAAACTCCTGTAAATTGAATTTGGTTTACGCAATGGCGGCAATTTCTCCTGTTCGAAAGGAGCCCAAATTTCCTATATTGGTTCCGTATTTCAGCGGCAAATCACCTGATATTATATAGCGCCCTCTGCCTTTACAATGTCCCAAAGCGTTTGGGCGTAGGCCTCTTCTGAACACACATTTTCAAGATATCCTTTGAATTCGGTTGCATATGCGTCTGCTTGCTGCGGATGAGAGAGATAGTGTTGAATTTTTTCTTTCCATTCGTTAGGATCCTGAGTGCACAGCACACCTCGTCCCTGGGCAAAATATTCTCTTGTTGTTACTGTGGAGGAAGTTATAACCATCTTATTGTTCGCTGCCGCCTGAAAATAAACAGTCAATCCCGCAGGTGCCTGGGTGTTCAAAGGCATTACCAGTAACTTTGCCCTGCAAAGTTGCCGCAGGAACTCCTTTTCCGGGAGATCAGTGTATATGGAAATATTAGATTCCAATGCGCTGCCGTACTGTTTCTGGAGCGAACCCGGCATGACACAGTGAAAAGTCACCTCCGGAAGCATCCGGGCAATCCGAAACAGCATGTCCCAGTCCCTGCCGTTTCTTCCCCCACAAAAAACGGACTGCTCCTCCGTCTCTACTTTTTCATCCAGTCTGTACTGTGCATGATACACATCTGGTAACAGGTAATAAGACCCCTGAATTTTTAAGATTTCGTTGATATATTGGCCGTACTCTCTTGCGGTCACAGTTGTCGCAAAGGAGCTGGATTGAAGGGGGCTTCGGTACAAAAATTTCGCAATCCGGTTTTTCAGGGTGCGTTTGTCCTTGAGAAGAAGATTGATAGCCAGAATTTTTCCCTTTTTGTTCTTCAGTTTTGCCAGCCACCAACACAGCACGCCCATGAAATCATACCAACAAACGATCATGTCACCCTCGCCGGTCCGATTCACCACATCCCAGCAAACAGCAATCATTTGTTTGATAGATAAGCAGCGACAGGGGGGATATATTTCCTCATGGGGACTTTCAAATTTAGCTGTCAGAAACGACATGTCCTCCATGGATTTGGGTTTATCGTACAATACATAAATCATAATCAAACCTGGTACAGCAAGTACAGTTTTTGGAAATAGTCTTCGATGGTATCAAATCCCACCCATCGGCAGTTTTCTTTGTAGGAATCTGTCAGTTGTGGGTTTTCCCACAGTTTTCTGATTCTCTTCTGCAGTTCATCTGCATTTCCGCTTTCAAACAATTCCCCTGTCTTTCCTTCCTGAATCAGCTCTGGAATCCCTCCGATTTCCGCCCCCAAGACCGGAGTGCCGTACATCTGAGACTCCATCACAGAAAACGGGCAATTCTCATAGCACCGAGATGGGCAGACAGAGAATCTAGCCTCTCGGATAAGCTTCTCCAGTGCTTCTCCCTTCTGAAATCCGACATTGGTGATATTTGTTACTCCCTGGATCAGATCTTCCAACGGTCCGGTTCCAGCGAAAACAAAAGGTACGTCCGGCAGTTCCTTGCACACCTGGATCAGCGTACGGATACCCTTCTCCTCAGAGAAACGTCCGAAATACAGCACATAGTCCTTCTTGGGCGTTTCTTTCCACTCCACCGTATCGATGAAGTTATGCATTGCCACCGTCTTTGCTGCAAACGTCGAATTGGTATCCATTTTTTGTTTCATAAATTCCGAGCAACAAACAATCACATCAATGTATTTGTAGGTCCCCATCCAGTTCCAAAACATTGCCTCCGCAGCACCCACAATACTCTTGGCGGTAGAACCATGAATGCATTTCCCTTTAATGCAGTGAAGAAAATGACCGCCCAGACATTTTTCGCAATTTTCCCGGGTATTGGGATTGTTCAGCATATGGTTGGGGCAAACCAGCTGGTAGTCATGTGCCGTAAAAACGATCTTACACTTCCTACCGGTATCCCGGCGCCATTTTACAATCTCCAAAATAATGGAAGGCGTCAACTGATAATTGAAGTTGTTCAGATGGCATACATCCGGCTTGAAGTCATCCAAGACTTTTCGAAGCTGGATCCGGGCTTCTCGACTATAAATTGTTTTGATGAGATAGGTCAGTTTGCTTCGCTTGCTTCCCCCATGGAAGTCCATGTTGGAAGTATACGCATTGACACGATTTCCAACACAACGTCCTTCATGCTCCATTCCAAAGTATTGAACTTCATGGCCATGTTCCCGTAAAGCTTGTCCTAGTTTGAAAATGTATGTTTCCGAGCCGCCATTTGGGTAAAGGAACTTATTGATTATTAAAACGTTCATCGGTATTCCTCGTATAACGCAAGTGTTTCTTGGACGATATCATCCCAGTTGTACTTATTGCAGACAAAATCTGCCGCACCGACTGCGTATTTCTGAACCAGTGATGGATTATCACAAAGCATCTTTAGCTTTTCCTTCAGGTCTGACACACTGCCTTTCTGAAAGATTACTGCCTTGTTCTCCACCACCTCGGTACATTCTGCAATGTTTGATACTACACAGCAGTTTCCGTAACTCATAGCTTCCAGCAAACTCAAGGGCATGCCCTCCAAATCAGAAGGCAGTACATAGAGATACGCATTGCTGTATAGTTCTTCCAGCATCTGTCCACTCACAAAACCAGTAAAGATTACTCTTTCATCATTGGCCAATTCCTGAATTTCCTTCATGAAATCATCAGTGTCCGAGGAACCTCCTGCAATAACCAACTTTTTATCTGTCTGGAGTTCTCGGTATGCCTGGATTAAATACCGAAGCCCCTTTTCAGGCACAATCCGTCCCAGGAATAAAATGTACTCATCTTTGTCTATTCCAAATTTATTCTTAATCAAGTCAGCTTTGCGGGTTTCTGGGCGACTCACGCCATTGGGGATAAACCGAGTTTCCCGTCCATAACTCTGTCTGAAATACTCTTGAACTCCTCTGCTCAACACGATGATTTCATCTGCAAACTTAACTGCAATTTTTTCACCAAACCGAATGTACTTAGAGCCAAATCCATTCTTCCATTTTTCCCGCTCCCAATCCAATCCATGAATGGTTGCAACACACCGTTTTCCAAACAGCTTCGGCAGCCATAGCATAGCACAGGGGCCTTCAGCATGAAAATGGATTACATCATACTTTCCAAAGGCAGCAAATAACGCCGCAAAAAAACTGGAGGTCAAGGCCGCCATCCCTTTCTTATCCAATGTGGGAACCGTGACCAAATTGACCCCTTTATAATCCTTTATTTTTTCGCCATCAAACGCTTTCCCACTCACATGGTGTCCAGCCCGGTTGAAGCAAGTCACTGCATGGCCTTGTGCCACCATACGGGTAGACAATTCTTCCACAACAATTTCCACTCCTCCCTCACGGGAAGGTATTCTCTTATGGCCCAGCAATGCTATCCGCAAACTCTTTTGTGTCTTCAACGCCGTTTCCGTCCTTTCCAGCATCATTTTGCTACCGACAATTAGCTTCAGTTTGCACAAATATGCCCTAGCTATTTCATAAGATGTGGCAGTTCAACCAAAAATCGTTAATCTCCCTTACTGTTTCATTCCTTTGGCGAAACATATTCACCAACAGCATCTCACGTTAGTATTCATATCGAAACAACATCCATTCGGCGCTCAATGATACAGGTCTCTACCAGCCTGAGGAGCTGGCAATCCAATTTTTATTGGAATACCATGCTGCATATTATTCTTGTATTTTTCATTGACTTCGTGCGCGATTATATAATAAAGACTGCTTCAGAATTGTCGTTCAACTCGTCGTCTACACAATAGAAAAAATACTCTTCCCCTCTTTTTATCAATGGAAAGGCAGAAAGCACAAAAACAACCAAGCATTTTTAAATTCAATATTTCTACATCAGATCATTTGCTACATTTCCAAACCCATGTCTGAGTTTGTCAACCATTCTATCTTCATTCCGCAAACTATTTTATATGCTCT